>CAKRCJ010000046.1 GCA_934307185.1 uncultured Roseburia sp. | reverse complement strand
TTGTAAAATTTCTTTCCTGCTGCCGTTCGTTACCTTAAGGCGATAGCCGCAAAATCTGCAGCACTACATTACCTAAAATCCGGTTTTGGATTTAAAAAGTCTTTTAAGATGTAAAAAAATTAGGTATGATGAGAATAGAGTTATTTAATTTAAAAAGTTTTAGCAGCAATTGTTTATGAAAAGAGAAAGTGAGGAAATGAATATGTTAATTCAGGGCATTCATCATGTGTGTATCAAATGTACAAAGGACGAGATTGCAAAGGTAAAACATTTTTACGGGGAATTATTAGGACTTCCGATTCTCCGCTCCTGGGGCAAGCCGGAGTTAGAGGGATTTATGTTTGAGACAGGCGCAGGATTAGTCGAGGTATTTACCAATGCATCAGAGGAACTTCCGCAGGGAAGCATCCGGCATTTCGCATTTAAGACGAGTAATGTGGATAAGTGTATTCAGATTGTCCGGGACAGTGGATATAAGGTAACAGTAGAGCCGAAAGATATTGTGATTGCGTCAAACCCGGCATTTCCGGCGAGAGTGGCATTTTGTATCGGACCGGTTGGGGAAGAAATCGAATTTTTTGAAGAAAAATAAAAATCAGGAGAAGGGAATTACAAGAAGGATGAAAAAACAATGGGGAGTTTTATTTCCGGTAATTCTAATTCTATTATGTACCGTAACCGGGAAAATTACGCAGACAGATGAAATCATAACAACTACTTCGAAGATTTCTGAACCAGAAACAGAGAAGAAACTTGGTGACATTGACGGAAACGGGGTGGAGGAATATGCCACTATTTCAGGCGAATACCATGACACTATAAGTCTCTTTTTTAATGGTGAGGATATCTGGGATTATGAGTATAAAATCTGGTTAAGAAATATCGGGGAAGCGGCATATATTGACCTTGATCATGATGGGGAAAAAGAAATATTTTTCAGTTTTTCACCGGATACCAATGACGGAGATTTAGAGGAGTTTGTCGTTTTAAAGAAAGAGGGAGAAAACTTTAAGGTATTTCCGAAAATCCATGATGAAAAGGAAGATTATTTTTCCTACGGCTCATGTTTTCCGGTCAGAATGGTTAAGGATGCCGGAGAATATCAGTTTACTATCTCCTGTGAAGGGCTGGATAAGAAAATTTCTTATGATTTTACAAACCATTATAAGCAATTAAAGGAATGGGACAAGCAGTATGACGAGGATGTACTGACCGGGTGGAAACAGTATCAGCAGTCCAATTTAAAGGAAGGAGACGAAGCAGGCTGGATTAGCCCGTGGGGCATTTGGAGCATTACCTGTGGAAGTTATGGCGACAAGGACTGTTTGATTGCTACGCAGGGGATAGAAGGCTGTGGCGGCAGAGAAGATTTGCTTGGTACGGTAAATATATATTTTGATTATGATACAGAGGGAAATGTGAGAATTCTGGATATGGAATTTGAAGAGTTTAGAGTGGAATAATAAAAACTGGACTGCTCAAATTAAATAAAAGTGGATATATACACAAAGCCAATTTTGCGTAAGATATGTGGTAAGGACTGGAAAAAAGAAAACCATGGTGAAAACAGCCTGAAAATTTACCAGAGGAGAACTTATTATGAGAAATGAAAAGACCTATAAACTTACCTTAACTGCATTAATGGCAGCGTTATCTTATGTTGTATTTACTTTTTTACAGATTAAAATTGCACTTCCGGGTGGGGATGCGACATCGTTTCACCTTGGAAATGCAGTATGTGTTTTAGGGGCATTGTTACTTGGCGGTGTATATGGTGGAATTGGTGGAGCGATCGGAATGACAATCGGAGATTTATTAGACCCGGTTTACATTATTTATGCACCAAAGACTTTTATTTTAAAGTTCTGTATCGGATTAATTACCGGACTCATTGCACACAAATTAGGAAAAATTTCAACCTCTACAGATACAAAGCATGTATTCAAATGGACGGTTATCGCAGCAGTCTGCGGAATGTTATTTAACGTTATTTTCGACCCGCTGGTAGGATATTTTTACAAACGTGTGATTATCGGAAAACCGGCAGCAGAAGTGACGCTTGCATGGAACATTACTGCGACAAGTGTAAATGCGGTGCTTTCTGTTATTGTGGCAGTTGCAATCTATATGGCACTTCGTCCGGCATTAAAAAAATCCGGATTATTTCTTACCGTAAAATAAAAACCTTGACTTTACAACGGCTGTAGGGTTTAAGATGTTTCTGAAGGAGACAGTCTGATACGCATAAAACCATTTTAAAAATAAAAAAGTATCAGACAGCATATATATGGAAAAAAATCTGACAACAGGCAGTGTATTTAAAACAATTGTATTTTTTGCACTGCCTTATCTTTTTTCTTATTTTTTACAGACGCTCTACGGAATGGCGGATTTGTTCATTACAGGACAATGTTGTGGTGTGGACAGCATTACAGCGGTTTCTAACGGAAGCCAGGTCATGCATATGCTCACGGTGGTTATCGTAGGGATTGCTATGGGTACAACCGTCACAATCGGGCGGGCAGTTGGTGCCGGAAAGCTTGAGGACGCGGCAGAGGCAGTTGGCAATACGATTACATTATTTATGATACTTGCCATTACTATTACCGGTGTGCTGCTTTTTTTCGTTTCGGATATTGTAACGTTAATCGGGATACCCGCGGAAGCTGTCGATGGAACCATTCAGTATTTAACCATCTGTTTTATCGGGATTCCTTTTATTACAGCATATAATATAATAAGCTCGATTTTCCGGGGGCTGGGGGACTCAAAAAGCCCGATGTATTTTATTGGAATTGCCTGTGTTATGAACATTCTTTTAGATTACGTGTTTATCGGGGCGCTTGGTTTTGGACCTTCGGGGGCAGCATTTGCGACAACACTTTCGCAGACCTGCAGCGTTTTTGTGGCACTTATTGCCATACGGAAAAAACAGAGTGGAATTAAATTGAAAAAAGAAAATTTTATTCCCAAAAAAGAAGTGATGGGAGAAATTTTAAAAATCGGAATTCCGGTTGCGGTTCAGGATGGCTGTATTCAGGTTGCATTTATCATTATTACCGTGATTGCCAACCACAGGGGGCTTGATGATGCGGCGGCAGTCGGCATTGTGGAAAAAGTTATCAGTGCCATTTTTATTATCCCATCTTCCATGCTTGCAACTGTTTCGGCATTATCTGCACAGAATATCGGTGCAGGAAAGCATGACCGTGCCACGAAGACACTTCGTTATACAATTATGATTACCACCTGTTATGGCATACTTGCGACAATTGTCGTAGAATTGACGGCTTCGAACATTGTCGGGCTGTTTACAACAGATGCGGCTGTTATTCTGCTTGGAGGCCAGTATATCAGCAGTTACATTGTAGACTGTATTTTTGCCGGCGCACATTTCTGTTTCAGCGGCTATTTCTGTGCCTATGGAAAATCGTATATTGGATTTATGCATAACATTCTGGCAATTACACTTGTGCGCGTACCCGGCTCTTATCTTGCGTCAAAATACTTTGCAGATACACTTTTCCCGATGGGAATGGCAGCACCGGCAGGCTCGCTGCTTTCCGTAATTATTTGTGTGGCAGCATTTTTATGGCTGAAAAAACGGGAGGCGTAGGGAGCAGACAACGCAGAAAAACAGCGAAATAGTTATTTGATTTCCTGCAAAACAGGGATACCGGGGTAATGGAAGAGATAGGATACCGGGGTAACGGAAGAGAAAGCTTGCCAATGAAAAAGTTATATGCTAATATAAACCCTGTTGTTTTTTCACAATAAAAAGAAAATGTCCGGTCATTTTCATTCCTTAGAAAAAGCCGCGAGTGAGGCAAAAGGAAAGCTTATTGTAAAGTGTCCGCATAGTACGGACAGTGATGAAAAAAATAAAGTCAAAAGGGAGAAAACGAAAATGAGAGTAACAGCTAAGAAATTAAAATCCATGCTTCTTTGTATGATGCTGATTGTGGCTATGGCATTTACTACAGTTGGATGTGGTGACAAAAAAGACGAAACAGCAGGTACGACAACTTCAGAGACAACGACACAGGTTTCCGGTGAAAAAGAGGAAACACAGCAGGCGACAGAGGAAACTGTACCAGAAACAGAGAGTGTGGAAAGCACAGAGGCTTCTGTAATTGTTCTTGGTGAAGGTAACACGAAGTTCATGTTTGTTGTTATTGATGCAGATGGAAATGAGACAGATTTTGAAATCCATACCGACAAAGAGACAGTCGGAGACGCTTTATTAGAGGAAAACTTAATTGCAGGTGATGACAGTGAATATGGTCTTTATGTTAAGACTGTAAACGGAATTACCGCAGATTATGATGCAGACCAGACTTACTGGGCATTTTATATTAATGATGAGTATGCAGCAACAGGTGTTGATTCCACACCTGTAACCGAGGGAGATACCTATTCCTTCAAAGTTGAAAAATAATGAAACTAACTACAAGAGAACTGACCATATTCGGAATGCTTGGAGCTTTAATGTATGCATCAAAGGTCGTCATGGAAGTTGCCCCTAACGTGCATTTACTTGGGGTATTTACGATGGCATTCACGATTGCCTACCGGAAAAAGGCACTTTATCCGATTTATACGTATGTATTTTTAAACGGATTATTTACGGGCTTTGCCACCTGGTGGATTCCATATTTGTATTTGTGGACGATTTTGTGGGGAGTAACCATGCTTCTTCCGCAGAAAATGCCCAAAAAAGTAAGACCGATTGTATATATGGTAGTCAATGCCAGTCATGGTTTTTTATTTGGAACCTTATACGCACCGGCACAGGCAATTTTATTTGGACTCAGTTTCAAAGGAATGATTGCATGGATTATTGCGGGGCTGCCATGGGATTTTGTACATGGTGTCAGCAACTTTTTCTGTGGAATTTTAATTGTACCAATTGTGACACTTTTAAGAAGGTTAGAACGCGGTACAGTAGAAACATAATTAAAAAGCAGGGTGTGAAAAGGTTTATCTTATGAACTTTTTCATGCCCTCTTTTTCTGAAAGTCTCTTATATAAAAATTTGTTGCTGAACAGATTTTGCGAATGGTAAGAATTTCTGGAAAAATTTTGTTATAATGTATGCGGGATCAATATGTTAATGTACTGTATCAGGGAAAAAAGAAAAACGGCATAAAAAAAGTACTTATATATGAAAGGACATTACAACTATGATAAAAGTCATCTTTATCTGTTTAGGCAACATCTGCCGCAGCACCATGGCGCAAAGTGTTTTCGCGTACTTGGTCGCGCAGGAAAATTTAACAGACTATTTTGAAATCGACTCCGCAGCGACAAGCCGGGAAGAAATCGGCAACACACCGCATTACGGAACCGTGAATAAACTTTATCGGGAGAACATTCCGCTGGTTCCGCACAGAGCGCGCCAGATGACAAGAAATGATTACTTATATTATGATTATTTAATTGGCATGGACACCGCCAACATCCGTAACATGATACGGATTGCAGGCGGGGAAGACAGCCAGCAGAAAATCTATAAAATGCTTTCTTTTGCAGGGTATGAACAGACACATAAATTGTCAGAAGCGAGAGATGTTGCAGACCCTTGGTATACCGGGGATTTTGAAGCAACCTATCAGGACGTGCTGACCGGGTGCAAAGGATTTTTAGCTTACTTAAAGGAACAAAACAGCAGTTGTTTTGTTCTGCCATCCGTGTCAGAACATCACTGGAAATAGGCAGACATATGGAGTTTTCTGCCAAAGTCACAAAACAACAGAAAAGAGGAGCAGCATGGAAACAAGAATTGCATTAATCGGTATCATAGTGGAAAATCCGGAGTCCATCGAAAAATTAAATCATCTTTTACATGAATATGGAAAGTATATTATTGGCAGGATGGGTATTCCATACAGAGAGCGTTCTGTCAATATTATAAGTGTCGCCATTGACGCGCCACAGGACATCATCAATGCATTGTCCGGAAAAATCGGGCGTCTGGATGGAATTGGTGCAAAAACCGTATATTCCAATATTACTGGAACTACAGAAAAATAGTGAAAGACAGCGTATTACATATAAGTTGCCTCAAATTCCGAAACTGGGACAGGCTTTGCAAAGTAATATCCCTGGAACATATCACAGTTTAACTGTTTCAAAAAGTCGACCTGTTCCGGAGTTTCGACTCCTTCCACAATGGAACGAATACCAAGTTCCTTGGCGAGGTGGATAATTGAGGTAAGAATTTTTTTGCTGCGGTCAATATCTTTGGTCTGCTGTAAAAATGCCATATCTACTTTTATAACATCAATATAAATATCTTTCAGCGTGTTAAGGGATGAATAACCGCTTCCAAAATCATCCATTTCAACTGTAAATCCTGCTTTTCGAAGGCTGCTAATCAGTGGAATTCGATTTAGGACATCCGTCATCATAGCAGTTTCTGTTATCTCAAGATGAAGGTTTTTCGGATTAACGTCGTACTTTTTAACTAACTTTGTAAGTGTATCATATACATCAATATAATAAAAATCCTTTGGTGAAATATTTACGGACAAATAAATATCATCATGTCCGGCATCCTGCCACTCTTTTAACTTCTGGCAGGCACATTCCCACATATACCGGTCAAGCTTTACAATGGTTCCATTTTTCTCGAATATATTGATAAATTCGGAAGGTGGCATAATGCCATTTTCAGGATGAAACCAGCGTACCAGTGCTTCGGCTCCGTGGACACATTCGTCGTGGTCGACCTGCGCCTGCAGATAAAGCTGAAACTGTCCCGAAGCGATTGCATCCTCGAACTGTCCCATAATTTCCTGTTCATGCAGAATATTATCGCGCAGTGCATCATCATAATATGCAAGTGAGGTCTGATAATTGCCTTTAATTGTCATAAGAGCCATTAAGGAGCGGTCAAACATTACGGATACAGGAATGTCACGATTGCTGATTTCATAGACGCCCACATATACTTTAATTGGATAATGAATATCATTTTCCACATATACCGTTCGTTTTGGAACGGTGTTAAAGAAATCTTCGTGAAAATTTTTCTTAGGCATCAACAAACCAAAACGGTCATTTCCAATACGGGCAAAAACATCATTTTCATTGCAAAATTTGCGGAGCGTTTTAGCAATGCGGATTAAAATTTTGTCACCGGCTTCTGTACCGAAAACATCATTTACCAGCTTAAAATTGTAAATATCAGAGCAGACCATTAAATATTCCGTATCCGGATTAGACAAAAGAACTTCTTCGGCTCTTTCATAAAAGTATTCTTTATTATAAATGCCGGTCAGAGAGTCATGTGTCGCAAGATAATTTTCTTTCAGATGTTTTTCATGGTCTTCTGTTACGTCCTGGATATGAAAAAAACATCCAATATAAATATTGTGTTTGTCTAGCATATGCTTACGGCAGATCTTCAGATAATGTACTTCATCACCAATATTAGCGGTAATATTCTGAACGGTATTTTCCGGATAAAATTGTCCTTTTCTCTGATACCAGCTTTCAAAAAGGTGGTCGGATGGAACTTTTCCTTCTGAAATCAACCATTGACGGGCATTCTCATTTACATGGAGACAGTTGCCGACAGTATCAAAAATCATAATGCTGTCTTTCATGTCATGAACAACGATAGAGAGCATACGGTCAAGAGCACCTCTTGGAATATAGATAACTGTCAGATAGTAAAGAATAAGTCCACCAAACGCAAAACCTAAAATAGAAATATCAATCACACCATCAAAAAAAACATATACAGCGTCCAGCAGAATAATGACAGACAATACAACCAGAACAGATATGTATTTCCCTTTATAAAGGACAGAGGAATTGGCAGTCTTGTAAATTAAAATACCAAAAGTAACTGCTAACAGCACATAGCACAATGTTAAATGGACGGTATAGGGAAAATAGGAGTTAATTCGATAGTATAATTCACCATCATCTGTAATTACTTTTTTACAGGAAAAAACATGAAAAAAGAAAGGGTTCATTATCATTGAAGCGGAATCGAATAGGAGTATATAACGGACCAGTCTGGCACCACCGGAATATCGAATTGTATATTTTGTATAATCAATTACAAAATGCATAAGAAAATAAATAATCCAGTCTATTCCGACAAAAAAGAGACTGTATGCCAAGCAACAGACGGACTCCCTTTGGGAAATAATGACGATAAGATTTATAATGCATGCGAAAGCAGCAGCAATTAAAAGATTGCGTAAAGATAAAGCAACACTTTTTTTATTTTTGAAAGCCTGATAAATAACAGGTAAAAGAAATGCAATCGATATTATAAATATAATAATATAAAATACCCGCAAAATAGTACCTCCCCTTAAATATTATTATAATCTTTAGTTTAACAGCTTTTCAGGTGTGTGTAAATGCTGAATTGTCAGTCAGGGCTGGTTTCTGTTACACACTTGATTTTCTATATTTAAGAGGTGAAACTTCGTATGTTTTTTTGAAGCTTCTGATAAAATAGCTTACATTCTGATATCCACTCTGCATAGCTATCTCTGTAATGGGAATATTGGTATCTTGTAATAACTGTTTTGCATGCTCCAACCGTAAATATGTTATATATTGCGACAGTGTAATATGAAAATGTTTCTTAAAATACTGTGATATATATTTTTCCGAAAGATGAAACTGTTCCCCAAATTCCTTTAACGATATCTTCCCTGTAAAATTCTGCTGTATATATGAAACCATCTCCTTTTCTACAGTATTTCTGCCGCTTGTATCATTTTCAATTACAAATCCTTTTTTCCACATTTCAAGAATAAATTGTAAAAGAATTATTTTTGTCTTTATCTGGGCGGTTATTTTTGACGCATTTTCATCACTTTTTGACATATGTATTTCAATCAGTTGCTCACACAGCTCTTTTGCAGTATCATTTATTCTTGGGCTTATCATCAGATGACCACTATTTAATGGTTCGAGCAGTTTATCGTCTAACATGTCATTTGTGCGAAAAGATATATATTTTAACGGAAAAAGAAAAGTAAAATAATCAACAGAGCCGGTATGTGAGCCCATGAGGTGCAGATTACCAGGTGACACAACAAATGCATCCCCTGTTTTTCCAATATAGTTCTCTCCTGATATATTTACATTCAGAAAACCACTTTTTACATATATAATTTCAAGTTCATCGTGCCAATGCACTGGTATTTGAAATATCCGGTCATTATTTTTTATATGGTATGTACTAAATGGGTCATCCTTTGTACCATGTGGTTTATTTTCCTTTAATTCAAAGTACATAATCTCTCCTACACTTCTATAAGACGCTTATTTTTCCATTTTCCGCTTTTCCATCTAAGCACCATTCCGACAGCTCTTGCACACTCATCACCTGCCATGGCAATATATGCTCCAACTGCCTGAAGCCCCATATGTATTCCAAGAAAATACGTTCCGCCAACTGCAAACAGATACATGAATATCGCACCCATTATAACTGGGAAAATAGCATCTCCACTGGCTTTTAACGCCTGACCATATACAAGATTTGTCACCCTTCCAAATTCAAGGAATATATCTACTATTAAAAGTTTTACGACAAGATTTATCATTTGTGTATCATCTGTAAAAATATGAACGATAAAATGTCCGAACACAGCAAATGTTACAGAGAAGCACGTTGCTGTTATAAGACCATATATCACGGCTTTTTGCGTACCCTTGTCACAGTCTTCATACTCTTTTGCCCCAATTCTCCAGCCGGTCATAATAGCGTTAGCCTGTGCAAGGGCAGCTCCTACACAATACGAGAAATTTGCTATCTGCATAGCATATGAACGAGCCGTAACATTCATTCCGTCCGCATCCATCTGATTCATAAAGCGCACTATAAATGTCATTGCTACATTATAAAGTGCTGTTTCAAATGCAGAAGGCAAACCTATCTTAACAATCTGTGCAAGTATCTTTCGGGGCAGAATACGCTCAGGACTCTGCTTTGCTTTTACAAGTACGGCACCCATACACGCCACAATAATAAGATTTACAATCCTTGAAATAACTGTCGCAATAGCAACTCCCATTACTCCCCAGTGAAATACAAACAGGAATACCGAATTAAGTATTATATTAATTACATTTCCAACAACTGTTCCTATTAAGGAATGCTTTGTATATCCAAACACTCTCAAATAGCTGGAAAAAATAGGAATAAGTGCATTCAAAAAACATGCACCGCCAACAATTTTAAGGTATATTTCAGCTGGCTCAAGCAAAGCTGGGGCAATACTTACTATTCTAAGTATTTTGCCGGAAAAAACGGCAAGAATAACAGACATCAGGACACCTATCAGTGAATTAAATATAAGTCCAAGCTGTCTGGCCTGATATGCAATTCCGGGTCTTCCCGCTCCGATATTTTGTGACATAACCGCTACCATACCAGATGATATTACCCCGAACATGATGATAAAAACACCTATATATGTATTTGCAGTTCCGACAGCGCCTACAGCCTGGTTACTTACAGATGATAGCATAAGCGTATCGACCATACCCGAAAGCATATAAAATAAAGTCTCTAAGCATATTGGCATAGATAGTTGTGCCAATGTTTTTCTTTCAGCTGTCATGTGTTTCTCCTTAAAAATACTAATATAACATATATTATCAATAATACGTTATATTTTTACATATTTCTTGTATAATATCATGTAAAAATAACACTATTTCTATTTTTACGTAGTGAATTATTAAATCTACAAATTTATGTTACTTATATCCAATGCTTATTTTGCTTGAAATAACAATTTTGTCACAGCAGACAAAATTATGGTAATATAAATATATGCTTATACATACCACTTATAAGAAGGAGGATTACATGATAGATTTTATCGAAAATATGTTTTCAGAGATTATAGATTTTTTCCTTAGTATGGGGTTGGATAAACTTATTGATAAATTTAGTAAAAAGAAATAATTCATCTCTTATTTTTATTCGAAATATGTGATTAATCACTGTGCCACAAAAATGTATGCCACATAAATAATGCATAAAATTATATTTTATAAAAAAAGGATAGACAGTCCATCAACCATCTATCCTTAAAAATGCTTATTTTATGCGCTATATGGCAACATCCGGATTAACCGAAATATCTGTCAAGTAATCCCTTAAGAGCTTTTCCGTGTCTAGCCTCGTCACGAGCCATCTCATGAACTGTATCATGGATTGCATCAAGGTTATTTTTCTTAGCACATTTTGCAAGGTCAACTTTACCGGCAGTTGCACCAAATTCGCAGTCAACTCTCCATTTCAAGTTATCTTTTGTAGTAGCTTTCATGTTTGGCTCTAAGTCCTCACCTAACATTTCAGCAAATTTTGCTGCGTGTTCAGCTTCTTCATAAGCAGCTTTTTCCCAGTAAAGACCAACTTCCGGATATCCTTCGCGGTGAGCGATACGAGCCATGCAAAGATACATACCAACCTCAGAGCATTCTCCTTCGAAGTTTGCTTTTAACTGTTCAAAAATATATTTTTTGTCTTCTTCGCTGATGTCAGGATTGTTTTTAACTGTTTTTGCATATACACCATATTCATGTTCAGCAGCAAGTGTGAGGTCACCTTCTACCATCTTGAACTTGTCTGCGCCTACATGACAGACTGGACATTCAGCCGGTGCTGCATCTCCTTCGTAAACATATCCACATACTGTACAAACCCATTTTG
>CAKRCJ010000045.1 GCA_934307185.1 uncultured Roseburia sp. | reverse complement strand
CCGCTGAATCTTGCACATATGTCATTTGGACGGATAACGCTCGAAAGTGCATGGCCGATTACCTGAATTGCAAAATCCCCTTCGTTGTGTCCATAGCGGTCATTGATGTATTTTAAATGGTTTAAATCAAATAAAAAGCAGGTAACACTACTGTGATTTGAAACAGCTTCTGAAAGCAGTATGGCTTCATGGTGAAGATAGCCATGCTTGTTGTAAAGCCCGGTCAAGGCATCTTTCGTATAAATGTTCTCTAAATGTGAAACAAGAATAGAAGTCTGCTTTGCATCACTTAATCGTTTCAATAACTGGTTGATATTCATAAACCAATGAACCAGCTGAAAGTGATAATCAATACGGTTATTTTCATAAGCTAAGGCAATATAACCGAAAGACTTATTCTTAAAAAACAGAGGAAAATAAAAATAGGCAGAGTCAGACTGTCTGTACAGTGGTTCCGGCAGCAGGGAATGTTTGGTAAAGGTGTATTCTGCCAGCCTTTTCCCATCTTTTAATCCCAATTTTAATGTAACCTCGTTTGGATTTATGTCATCATAAATATCGTTGTCTGTAAGTTCTAGTAAATGCTTTGAAACACTGTCCCAGTCTGAATAAAGGCATAAGTAAAACTCATTGCAGTGGGCAAGAGAAGTCACATAGGATTCTAAAAGGTCCATACCTTCATCAATATCTGTAATATTCTGGAAATCGGCAGACATTTTCATGGAATTAAAAATGGAAGCTTCCAGAGAAGAAATATAGTTTGTGAGTTTCTGCTCAAAGTAAAGGGAAGGAGACTCCGTTACTTTATGACATCCACAGGAATTATTTACAATCATCTGGGCATGTACTTCTGTAATAGATGCAAATGCCTTGTTGTGTATGATATTTACCAGTTTCTCTACTGCAGTAACTCCTAATTCATAGACAGGAAAAGAAACAGTCGTTAAAGCAGGAGAGACATTTTGGCCTTCTTCACTGTCGTCACAGCCGGTAATGGCAATATCCTCCGGGATGCGATATCCTGCGGACAGCGCGGCGGACATGAATAAAAGAGCAAGTTTGTCGTTATAACAGACAACTGCATCCGGTCTTTTGCTTCCTTCTGTAAAGAAAGTAAGAGCTTCCTTTGCAGATTCTTCGGTGTAGGAGCCGGAGAATACAGAATGTCCAGTCAATGCTTTTCCATGTTTTTTCAGTGCATCCTTAAAATACTGTTCTCTTGCATCAGAGAAAAATTTTTCCTCCCTGCAGCCAAAATAGCAGATGTTTTCACACTTATGTTCGGTAATCAGATGCTCTGTAAGGTCAAAAAATGGATAGTTGTTTTCCAATGCAACCGAAGGAAACTGCTGTCCATAGACTGCAATCTCTGCCACCGGGCAATTGCATTTACTTTTTAAAGTAGAATAAATTTCATTTTTTAACTGTTCGTTCGGATAGGTTTCCGAGGCAAAAATAACACCGCTTAGCTCATCAAAATTCGGAAGAGATAAAATACTTTCTTCCCCAAGACCGTAATCACCAATGTTTTCTCCATCCATGGATGCAAATATTTCTGCTGTATAGCCGTATTCTAATGCTTTGTCAATAATTCCCTGACATACATTTTTTTGATAATATCCCATAATGTGAGAGATAAAAACACCTATTTTTTTTGTATGGTACATAAAAATTCCCCTATCGTAAATACCAGATTTCTTTGTCTATTGTACAAAAAAACAAAATGCATTACAATAGGTAGGAACGTAAAACAGGAAGGATAAAGAAGTTATGATACAGGATATTTTTCCAATGAAGCTTTCGAATGAATACAGAAAGAAAACACCGGAATGGGATAGTAAAATATTAGGGTTTGGTGACCGGACGATATATCTTTCTTATGAGGAAGAGATACAGTTCTTAACGTATGAACAGTGGAAAAATTATAATACAGAGGTTTTAAAAGAAAAGATGCCTCCTTGTGTTTATCTTTTCTGTCTGGATGGGGAAGATTATTTTCTGACAGACATAAAAGAGGATACCAAAATAGATGGCTTTGCATTTCATAAAATGTTTGATGTAAGGACAATGCAGCCAAAAGAAAAAATACTTGTGGCAGCAACGGCATGGCATTTATTTGTGTGGTACAGAGATAACCAGTTCTGCGGCAGGTGTGGCAAGCCTTTAGTGCATAGTGATACGTTACGCATGATGCAGTGTCCTATATGCAATAATATGGTATTCCCAAAGATTGCACCGGCGGTCATTGTCGGGGTGACGAATGGGGATAAGATTTTAATGACGAAATATGCGGGAAGAGAGTACAAAAGGTACGCACTCATTGCAGGATTTACAGAGATAGGCGAGACGGCGGAAGAGACAGTAAAAAGAGAAGTTATGGAGGAAGTCGGACTGACGGTAAAACATATTCGTTATTATAAGAGCCAGCCATGGGGATTTGACAGCAATCTTTTATTAGGATATTTCTGTGAACTTGAGACAGAGAACGAAATACATTTAGATGAGGAGGAACTGTCTGTTGCAGAGTGGGTGGATTATCATGATATTCCAGAGGATAAAGAGCATTTAAGCTTAACGCATGAGATGATGATGTATTTTAAGGAGCAGAAAAGAAAAACCAACGGTTAAAAAGTGGCAAAGGACGAAAAAGTGAAGACATATGCAAGAGAAGGACAAAATTTATAAACTGACATCAAAAGAATTTGCAAGAAAAAGATTCATAAAAATGTTCGAAGAGGTTATGGAACAGCCATTTATTTTAATTATCGGACCATCTGGATACGGAAAAACTACTATTGTAAGACAATTTTTCGAAGAACATAAGGAGAAAATAACAGTCTGGTTTCAATTCCAGAGAGATGAGATAGATGAGACATGGATTTGGAGCCGTGTCTGTGAAAAATTAGGGATAAACAACCGGGTTTTAGGTGAGAAGCTGTCTGAGACAGATATTCCAAAGTCGGAGCAGGAGAGATTCTATGTTATCCAGCTGATAAAACAGTATGTAAAGAGTCCGGTTTATTTTATTTTAGATGATTATCAGAACTGTAAGAGTAAAGATTTAAACCGGCTGTTAGAGCTAATCGTGCAGGAGAATACATTTTTACATATTATCCTGATTTCAAGAGAATATCCGGAACTGTCAAATGAAGAAATGTTTTTAAAAGGACAGTGTACGGTTTTTAATCAGAACAGTCTGACACTGACCATTGAAGAAACAGATGAAATTTTTCGTCTGAATCAGGTTATCTTGAATGAAAAAGAATTGAAAAAAGTATATCAGTATACGGATGGCTGGATTAGTGCAGTATATTTGTCATTATTTGAATACAAAAAAAGTGGAAACTTCGGATGCTTTTATGGAGTGAGTCATCTGCTTAAGACGGCAATTTTTGAAAAACTTGAACCAGTGATGCAGGAATTTTATATGAAAGTTTCTTTATTTGACTGGTTTGATATAGAAGGAGCTTCTTATGTTACAGAGATAGAAGTTACGGATTTAATGCTAAAGGAAAATCAGGAGAAATTTGGATTTTTATACTATAATAATGCAAGCCATTCCTATATGATGCACATATTATTGCGGAATGTGGCAGAAAAGGAATTAAAAAAGAGCAGCATTGATATAGAAAGACTGTATCATCGTGCGGCGAGGTGGTGCGAAAAGAAAAAGAAATTTGTCCATGCCGTCCGCTATTACCAGAAAGAGAAGAACTGGGAAAAGATAGCGCAGCTTTATGCCGGTGAGTATGGCAGAAATATTATTGAGCAGGCACCGGAGCTGTTTGATGAGATAAGGGAATATATCAGACCGGAAATCTGGGACCGCTATATTATGGCAATGTTAAATCACAGATATTATCTTGCAGCAAAAGAGCAGGCAGAAAAGCTTATGCCGGAATATGAGCAGGCACTTTTACAGGTGAAAGAAAGCAAAAAGTGGAGCACAAATGACAGGGTAGCCGGTGAGATGAAGGTTATCTTATCGGTGATGCAGTTTAATGATATAAAAAGGATGAATCAGACACTTCGTGAGGCATGTGAGCTGATACAGTCGGGAACATCGGTATTAATTGAAAATTCGCCGCTTACTTACGGAACGGCATGCATGACCGTATTGTATTATAAGCAGAGTGGAAAGCTCTTAGAGACAATACAGCAGGAAAAAGAGTATGCGGGATATTATACGAAGCTTGCAACTGGAAGCAGGGAGGACTGGGATACCTTTTTTGATGCGGAATATGCCATGTTAACCGGACAGATGGATAAAGCGGGTGCGTTAGCAGGGAAGGTGTTAAAGGCAGCGAAGCTCTGCAGGCAGAACTGTATTATTATAAGCTGCTATTATATTATTCTGCGAAGCATGATTTATAATGGGCAGAAGATGGAATTTGAAAATCTCATAAATGAGATGGAGGAGGAGCTAAAGGATATTGCAACCCCGGTGCTTTGTGCAGATATCGAGTTAGTGCAGGGTTATATGTATGCCTGCCTTGGAAAGTTTGAAAAAGTTGCAGAATGGCTTAGGGATTTTAAACTGGAAAATTGCAGCAGGCAGATCAGGAGCAGCAGAGGTGGCTGCATGACGTATGGAAAGATTTTGTGCGGACTGGAAAACTGGGAAATGCTTGAGTTCATTGGAACGCAGATGTTAAAGCCGTATCAGCAGACGATACAAGTCCGTTCCCAGGTAGTCGGACTTTTATATAAGGCAATTGCAAGGTATCATATAGGAGAAGAGGAGATTGCAGCGAGCTTTCTTTTACAGGCGGTACAGTTAGCAGAGCCGGATAATCTGCAAATTCCGTTTATTGAAAATGGAAAAGAGATAGAGCCGCTTTTACCGATTATCGGGGAAAATGCTTTTTTAAAGAAGACCTCTTATGGCATGGAGAAGTATAAAAAAGGAATTTTGAGCTTTAAAGAAAGCACAAAAAAGGAAAAGCCGCTTCTTACAAAAAGAGAACAGGAAATAATGGGATATGTAAGGGCAGGCTTACGCAATGCGCAGATTAGTGAGAAGATGCATATTGCACAGGTCACAGTCGAGAAAAATCTCACAAAGATTTACCGGAAGCTTGGAGTGGCAAACAGGACAGCAGCAATTCGTAAGATGGAGGAGATGGACAGCTTAAAATAAAAAAGTATGGTTTTCCATAATAGAATTGATGTTTCGATTTGTATATACTGATAAGAGCCTGTAATGGCATTTTTGCAGTTACGGATAAAATTTTGGATACAGAAGCAAATTGAGGAGTAGAACAAATGGATAAATTTAAAGAACAGATGAAAAATTTTCCTATCAAACGGAAAATGAGAAATTCCATCGGTGTGGTGACGCTTGCAGCAGTTGTAATTGGTGTAATTTTACTGGCAGGAATGCAGAGTATTTCCTCGAACATTAAGGGAATTTTTGAAGGTCCTATGACAAATATCAGTGATGTCGGTGATGTAAAATATGCACTTACTGATTTACAGCGTGCCATTAACCGCGTGATTGCAGAGGGAGAGGGAAACCGTGAATTAGATTATGACAGTTTTGAGCAGACCGTTGAGACAGATGTTGATATGGTAAAGGCAGCCGTTGCTTCCATGGATTCCTGCTTTACAACAGAAGCCGGAATAGCAAAGCTGAAGGAATTAGAGACAAAAATTGACGAGGGTGAACAGATAAGACCACAGTTAATGTCTCTTTTGAAAGAGAATAAAATTGATGAAGCGTATGAGTTAAACTATGCGTCTTACCTTCCGGTTGTGAATGAGATTAAAGCGCTCACAGAAGAATTAGAGACACTCATTAACAGCAATGGACAGAATTATTATACGCGTTCTATCGTAGTAAGCCAGGTGCTTTTTGTTGTTGGTGTGGCTTTGGTTATTTTTCTTTTAATCAGTGCTAACTATCTGACAAAGCTGATTACAAACGTATTATCAGAACCAATCAAACAGATGGAAGAGGCATCAGAGTTAATGATGCAGGGAGATATGTCTGCATGGCAGCTTATCACTTACCATTCAGAGGATGAGCTTGGCAGCATGGCACATTCACTCCGCAGAACCATGAAAAATCTTCATGATTATATTATAGAGATTTCAGAAACTTTAAGACAGGTTGCAAAAGGGGATTTGACAAAGGACTCCGATGAGATTACCGATTATCTGGGAGACTTTATGAGCATTAAAGAGTCCTTTGTAATGATTTTAAAGAACTTTAATAAGACTTTAAACAGTATTCAGGAAACTTCCGCACAGGTAGAGTCTGGTTCCCATGAATTGTCGAAAGCAGCAGGAGATTTATCAACCGGTGCAACTGAGCAGGCAAGTGCGGTTGAAGAATTAACTGCTACGGTAGAGACAGTTGCCTCTTTGGCAGAAAAGAGTGCTACACAGACACAGGAAGCTTACGATAATATTTTACAGGCGGCTGCAACCGCAGAAAATGAGCGCCAGAAGATGGATAATCTTACCGGTGCGATGAAAGATATTATTGATATTTCCAAAAAGATTGAAGAAATTGTATCTTCCATTGAAGACATTGCCTCTCAGACAAGTCTTCTGGCATTAAATGCATCAATTGAGGCAGCGAGAGCAGGAGAAGCGGGAAGAGGTTTTGCAGTTGTTGCAGAGCAGATTGGAAAATTAGCATCTGACAGCTCCGCTTCCGCAGTAAATACCCGTGAACTGATCGGAAAGACAATGGAGGAAATCAATAAAGGAAATGATATTACATCCTCCGTTGCTGTTGCATTTGAAAATACCATTGATGAAATGCAGAAGTTCGCAGAAGTAGCAAAATCAACAAATGAAGCTGCAAAAGACCAGGCGGATGCACTTTCCCAGATTGAGGCAGGAATTGAGCAGATTTCCGGAGTAACCCAGAATACGGCAGCATCCACCCAGGAGAGCTCCGCAATCAGTGAACAGCTTGCAGAGCGTGCAGAAGAGTTAGACCATCTTGTTAAGAAGTTTACATTATATTAAATAAATCTATTTTGAAACAATGCAGTTGGAATAAAAGAGGACAGAAGAGCCATATATGACAGAAGAGCTTTTGAAAATATTACGGAAAATCACACCGGAGGAGGAAAAGATTTTATCCGGTGAAAAAAATATTAAAAAAGAAATCTATATGGCTGAAAATACAAATGTAGTGGATGCGTCAAAGCTTTTAGAAGCCGGAAAACTTATCCAGGTGCGCACCCATACCCGGTTTATTCACTTCCCGGAACACACCCATAATTATGTGGAAATGATTTATATGTGCTCCGGCAGTACGCATCATGTGATAAATGGGGAAGCTGTGATTTTAAAGCAGGGTGAGCTTTTGATTTTAAACCAGAATGCCGTGCAGGAAATTTATCCGGCGGGAGAGCAGGACGTTGCAGTGAACTTTATCATTCTGCCGGAATTTTTTGATTACGGCTTAAAAATGATGGAGACAGAGGAAAACCAGTTAAGGGATTTTATTGTAAGCTGTCTCCGTGGGAGAAATGAGTCTGCAGGTTATCTGCATTTTAAGGTGGCAGACGTTCTTCCGGTACAAAATCTGTTGGAAAACTTGATTTGGACGATTGTAAATAAACAGTCAAACAAACGGAGCATCAACCAGGCAACGATGGGACTTTTATTTCTACAGCTGATGAATTATATGGATAAGCTGGAGACGGATGCGGGAAGTGAGCAGCAGAAGTTTGTTATTACCGTATTAAGCTATGTGGAAGAGCATTATAAAAACGGAGAGTTGACAGAACTCGCAGACGATTTACATTATGAAGTCTGCTGGCTGTCCAGGGAAATAAAGAAAAGGACCGGAAAAACATATACTGACCTTGTCCAGACAAAGCGGTTAAGCCAGGCGGCATATCTGCTTCGGACAACTTCGATGAATGTGCTTGATATTTCGATGGCGGTCGGTTACGACAACATCAGTTATTTCCATCGGATTTTCCAGAAAAAATATGGCATGACACCGCGGAAATACCGTGTAAAAGAAAAAGAGATGCATTGACAAAGGGATAGCGTTAACACTATCCCTTTGTGTTTAACTGCCGGTATTTTGTAGGAGACATACCGGTTTCCTTTTGGAAACTGGAAAAAAAGAAGCTGCGGCTGCTAAAGGACAGCTCCTCGCTGATTTCAGAAATACTCATAAGCGTACCAGACAGAAGAAGCTTTGCTTCTTCTATTTTTTTTCGCCGGATATAGGTATTGACGCTTTCCCCGGTCACTTCCTTAAATTTATGGGAAAAATAATATTCCGTGTATCCAAGGCGGTCAGAAAGAATGGAGATAGACAGCGGATCTTTAACATGAAGCGCAATGTAGTCACAGATATTTGCAATCTGCTTTGCGTGCTCATCGGTTGTCTTTGCTGCACGGACACGGTTTACATAATCATCTAAAAATTCCGAGCTTAAATTTGTGGCATCTGCGGTTGTGGTACATTCTTCAATCCGTTTTCCATAATAATCATTTAATGTGTAGGCAATGGCAGGATTTAAGCCGCCCTCGATTGCCGCACGGCTGCATAAAGTAAGAAGGATAAAGAGATTATTTTTGCTGGAGCGTAACACATCACCGATTTCAGCTTTCATGCCGGAGCTTAACGTCATGGATTTTCCAAGTGCTTTCCGGTAATTCGGGTTTCCCTCGCGTATCATGGAAAGAAGCGTCTGCTCAGAGAGCCATATTCCAGGGTGTTCGTCTGTGATAAACAGAGAATTATCGGTATCTGCTGGATTTTCATGATGCGAGGCAAATGAAACCATATCCGCAGATATTTTTTCTCCGGTGATGGCACAGTGGAACATAACTGCACAGGAGAGTAATGTCTGCGAGGGAATAATGGGTACGCTTTCTATCTGCTTTATTATTCGGGCACGCAGTTTTACGGTCAGCTGATAGGAGTCTAATTTTTTTCGAAGAATGAGATGTGAGTTCTCACCGGAAAAGGCAGGACCGATAATATGAATGTACTTTAACTCAAATCCCTGATATTCAAATCCGGCAATCCAGAATAAACCAAATTCTGTATCCAGAACTAACGGCAGACGGTTCCCCTCGTTAATATGGGACAAGGCAAGTGAGGAAAAACCGAGCATGGATATAATATCCGGCAGCATTAATTCTGCCGGGCAGTCCGTTTCTATCAGCTTGAAATTTTTATCATATTTCCAGAGGTGAAGTGGGTATTTGCATTGTACCATCTCCTGGAAAAAGGAGAGACGTTCGGTGATATTCATGCTGGGTTTTCCTTTCTGTCATTATTTATTTCATATTCCAGTGTCCTAAGAAGGATAAGCTTTCTTTCGGGTGGCGTGTCTGTGTACTGCGGTCAACCGCAATTAAACCAAAGGTCATGGAGTAGCCTTTCTGCCACTCAAAGTTATCTAAAAGGCTCCAGTGGAAGTAGCTTTTTACAGGAAGCCCATCGTTAATGCAGGAAACAATTCCATTTAAAGCAGTGTCGATAAATGCGACACGTCTTGTATCGTCTGCGGTTGCAATTCCGTTTTCTGTCACATATAAGTCTCCGTGGAAATCTATTGCCACTTTCCGAAGAACGTGTTCTAATGCCTCCGGGTAAAATTCATAATTCATCTGCGTAAGCTCTGCACCTTCCGGGTTTGGAAGCTGTCCGTCTGCACCGATTAAGGAGCGGGTATAGTTTTGTACGCCTAAGAAATCGTCCTCTTTTATATAAGGAAGATAGTGCATGAATTCTTCGTCCCATTCTTTTTTCGCACGTTCCGTACCGCCTTCCTGTGGCTGGATATCATGTAAGCTTAAGGTCAGTCCGACTTTAATATCAGGGTAAAGTGTTTTGATTTCTTTTTTTGCCAGCTCATGCGCTTTTATAATAAGAAGATCACCTTCTGCGGTACGCATAGATGTAAAGTTTTCTACCTTTTCCACACCAAAAACCTCCATGTTTTCAGCAGCGGCAGCTTTCTGTCCTTCCATCATTTTCTGGAGATTGATACCAACCTGGACACTTCCGTCAGCACTGTCTGCACCGGTATTTGCAGCCTGCATCTTTGCCATCATCTGGCGTTTGTAACGCTCGGCAATCGCAGCGACCTGAATTCCCATATTGGCTTCATTAATGGTGCAGATGTAATGAAGCTCACTGCCAAGTTCGCCGATAATGAAACGGACATAGCGTGCAAAGTCCTCCGGGGTGGTGGAAGCCTCCCAGCCACCTTTGCTTATGAGCCATTTCGGGCTGGAAAAGTGGTGGAGTGTAACGAATGGCTCTATGCCATATTTTTTACAGCAGGCAATCACTGCTTTATAATGGTCTACTGCTTCTTTGTCAAACTGGCCTTCCTCCGGTTCAATACGCGCCCATTCAATGGAAAAGCGGTACGCGTTTAAACCGGCATCTGCCATCAGCTTAATATCTTCTTCATAGCGGTTGTAGTGGTCAACGGCATCTAAAGATGGTTCAATAAAGCTGGTGTGTTTCATGTGTTCCATTGCCCATAAATCACTGCGAATATTGTTGCCTTCTACCTGGTGGGCAGCGGTGGCTGCGCCAATCAAAAAGTTCTCTGGTAATTTCATAAAATTTGACTTCCTTTCAATGTAAAGTTTTTCTATCTTTTCCTTACCTTAATAATAGAATATTTTATGAAATCA
The DNA here is from genome assembly GCA_934307185.1 of uncultured Roseburia sp. Taxonomy (GTDB): domain Bacteria; phylum Bacillota; class Clostridia; order Lachnospirales; family Lachnospiraceae; genus Roseburia. The sequence continues at coordinate 1,369 of CAKRCJ010000045.1, read as the reverse complement.
CACGTTCATAAAATCTATAAAATGTTTGAAAATTCATGCAATATATTTATATAACACGAATTTTATTACATTTCCATGAATTTGTAAACACATGGTAAGGAAGAAAACGATACAATAGGAGCAGATAAAAGAAGTTAACAAAAGAAAAAGGGAGGCAGAGGAGATGAAGTATTACTGTAATCCGGTTAATGTTCCTTACAGATATCAGTTTAATGCGGATCCGCGGAACACCGGCATACAGATAGGCAGGGAAGCGGCAGACCCGTCAATGATTTGTTTTAAAGGAAAGTATTATATTTTTGCATCCATGAATTTGAGTGTCTGGGTATCGGAGGATTTGGTGAACTGGGAAAGCCACAGGCTGCCGGAAAATCTTCCATTATATGATTACGCACCGGATGCGAGAGTGAATGGAGATTATGTTTATTTTTGTGCATCGAAAAAAGGTGAGGTCTGTGATTATTACCGGACAAAAGATATTATAAACGGACCTTATGAAAAAATCGAAGGAACCTTTGATTTCTGGGACCCGAATTTGTTTTTTGATGAGGACGGAAGGGTTTATTTTTACTGGGGCTGCTCGAATGAAACACCTGTCTGGGGCGTGGAGTTAGACCCTGTCACAATGAAGCCGCTTGGAGAGCGGATACCGCTTATTTCCGGTGATCCGTTTGTAAGAGGATATGAACGAATGGGTGTTGACAACAGCATTTTCCCAAATTCCAAAGAAGCTGTGGAACAGCAGTATCAGGGATTTTTGAAAATGCAGCATATGACAGAGGATATGCTTCCAAAAGAAATGATACCGCTTGTGAAAGGAATGTTTACAAAGAAACCTTTTATCGAGGGACCATGGATGGATAAATACAATGGAAAATACTATTTGCAGTATGCCTGTCCGGGAGCAGAATACAATGTCTATGCAGACGGAGTTTATGTTTCCGAGTCGCCGCTTGGACCATTTACACTGGCAGAAAATAATCCTTATTCGTATCATGCGGGCGGATTTATGCCAGGCGCAGGACATGGCTCTACGATGTGGGATTTGAGTGGGAATCTCTGGCATACGTCCACGATGCGCATTAGCGTAAATCATCAGTTTGAGCGCCGTGTCGGTATCTGGCGCGCCGGTTTTGATGCGGACGGAGAACTGTTTTGCAATCAGCGTTACGGGGACTGGCCGGTCGCTGTTTCGGAAGAGAAAACAGATGCCTGGAAAAATCCGGACTGGTATTTGTTAAGCTATAAAAAACCAACAGAAGCATCTTCTTATGAAAAAGGAAAAGAACCGGCTTTTGCGGTGGACGAAGATGCGACAACCTGGTGGCAGTCAGGGACAAAGGACGGCTGGTTAAAGCTGGATTTACAA
>CAKRCJ010000044.1 GCA_934307185.1 uncultured Roseburia sp. | reverse complement strand
TTGTAGTGTAAAAATAAATTGTAAAATTTCTTTCCTGCTGCCGTTCGTTACCTTAAGACGATAGCCGCAAAATCTGCGACACTACATTACCTAAACTCCGGATTTACGCAGCTTCCTTTTTTCCAAATAATTTTTTGAAACAGCTAAGTGCAACAAGAACACCAAGCACCATAAGAAGGATTGCAACTACAAACTGAAGTCCATCTACAAGAAGGGTTGCATTTCCACTTGTAAAGTTAGTGATAAGTGCAATTGTTTTCTGGATTAAAGCTGTGAAAGTAACAGCTAACATTACAAACATAGGAATGTAAAGTGTCCAGCCGGTACGGCCTGTTGTTTTTAAGAAAACAGCAAGGGCAATTAATACGAGGGCTGCAAGTAACTGGTTTGCAGAACCAAATAATGGCCATACGTTGCTGTAACCGCCAAGTGTTAATAAATATCCGAAAAACAGTGTGATAACGGTTGCAAAATATTTATTAGTAAGCACGCGCTGTACCGGAGTCATTGCTGCCGGGTCTGTGGAGTCTCCATAGAATAATTCCTGGAAAGACATACGGCCAATTCTGGCAACAGAGTCAAGGGAGGTTAAAGCCAGCGCGGATACGCACATTGTCATAAATACAGTTGCAACGGATACAGGAACACCGAGCTTCTCAAGAAATCCTGCAACACCGGAGGAGAAAATAGAGAACGGGGTTCCGTCCGGCTTGGTTCCGTTTACAGCGACAGCACCGACAACAACTAAGGATATAATACCAAGCAAAGACTCTACAACCATGGCACCATAGCCAACCATTGGCATATCTTTTTCGTTACTGATTGTTTTTGAGGAGGTTCCGGAAGATACAAGGCTGTGGAAACCGGAAACAGCACCGCAGGCAATTGTTACAAATAAAGTAGGGAATAAACTGCTTCCACCAACGTTAAATCCACTGAATGCATTTAACTGCATTGTTGGATGTGCAACAAGGACACCGATAACGGCACCGGCAATCATACCTAAAAGCATGAAAGTTGTCATATAATCTCTTGGCTGCATTAAAAGCCACATTGGCATTACGGATGCTAAGAAAAGGTAAGCCATTACAATGTAAATCCAGGCAGTTTTTGTAGCGTAAATTGGGAATTTCATACCAATTGCAAACATTACAACCAAAAGAGCGATAGCAACGACCGCTTTTACGACTTCGTTCATTTTACCGACATGCTTCTGGATGATACCAAAAATAACTGCAACAACGATAAATAACATGGAAATAGAAGCAGCAGCAGAATTTGCATAAGCTGTTTCAGCAGTCATTTCTTCTACACCGGCGCCCATAAAGGTTCCGGCAACCATGTCTGTAAAGGCTGCAATAACTAATAAAGTAAATAACCAGCAGAATAACATGAAAAGCTTTCTTCCGGTTTTTCCGATATACTTTTCAATAATCATACCCATTGATTTTCCTTCGTTTTTTACGGAGGCATATAAAGCACCAAAATCCTGGACAGCACCGAAGAACAGACCTCCGATGATTAACCAGAGTAAAACCGGAACCCATCCAAAAACAGATGCAAGAATTGGTCCGGTGACAGGACCGGCACCTGCGATAGAAGAAAACTGATGGGAGAATACCGTAAATTTGGAGGATGGAACGTAATCTTCACCGTCCTCATGTGTGTAAGCAGGGGTTTTTGCATTTGGGTCAATTCCCCATTTTTTTGCGAGCCAGCGTCCATAGAAGAGATAGCCGGCACCAAGTGCAACAATTCCGATTAAAACAATAACTAAACCATTCATAACTTTTTTCCGCCCAAAGGCGGCTCCTTTCTTTGTATGTACTTTTTCCGGGGAACAAAATACATGACACAAAGTGAAACCTGCGGTTGCAGCAATTTTGCCTGATAGAAAAATCTGCAAAATAAAAAGCTTCCGTCCCTGAAATCTCATTTCAAAGACGAAAGCTAAAAACTTCCGCGTTACCACTTTGCTTGTCGTAAAATACGACCTCTCTGTCTTATCTTTGCTGATTTAATCCGCAGCAATAAGCTTCTAAATAACGGTAGAATACCGGTGACACTTACTTTTAGAAATATTATGAAATATTTCCGTTCAGTGCACTGCTCGCAGAGGATAGTTCCTGAAAATGTATATTGCCTCGCACCAGCCGGCAACTCTCTGGAATACAGATCATTCAGATAACCCTGTTCTGTTCTTTGCATTTTGCTCTCTGTTTAGATAACAAAATACCACTCTGCTATGTAAAAGTCAATTGTCACATTTTAATCTATTTTCTTGATATATTTTAATTTAATGTATTCATATAATCATTTATGGAATCAAGGTTCACATAAACAGTTTCCATAGGTTTGCTGCTCTCATATGCGTTATATCCGGAATATCCTGCCCAGCCGATGATGGCAACACCTACAAGGCAGCCGACAACGTAGCCTGCGATACGCTTTCTTTTCTCCTGTGCCATGATTTTTTTGCGGTTCTTTTTTTCTTCTTTATAACGTTCTACTTTTGCCTGGCTCATAATTAATCTCCTGATTTTTTATAGTGTAACCACATATGCTGCGATTACGGAACTTCTCTTAATATACTGCATTTTTCTGCAAAAATCAATGTTATCTCATACAATTTCGGGCTGTTTTGTGCTTTTTCACAGGATTTTCACATTCTGTTGGAAACAATGTATTTCTTGCACTTTGCAGGGAAATTAGGTAGAATAGAAACGTTAAAGCAATACGAAGATATGCAGATAGAATAGAAAGATGGGGATAGAAAAGATGAGTCTTGCAGATAAGATTTTTGTAGATATGTGTAAGGATATTTTAGAGAATGGGACAAGCACAGAAGGAGAAAAAGTCCGCCCGCACTGGGAGGACGGAACGAGTGCCTATACAATAAAGAAGTTTGGCGTGGTGAACCGCTACGACCTTTCCAAAGAATTCCCAGCAATTACATTGCGAAAGACTGCAATTAAGACCTGTACAGAGGAAATGCTCTGGATCTGGCAGAGAAAGTCAAATAATATCCACGATTTAAACAGTACCGTGTGGGACGAGTGGGCAGATGAAGATGGATCCATCGGAAAAGCGTATGGTTATCAGTTAGGAGTAAAGCATCAGTATAAAGAAGGAATGATGGACCAGGTGGACCGTGTGATTTATGATTTGAAAAATAATCCGTTCAGCCGCCGTATTATGACAAATATTTATGTTCATCAGGATTTGCATGAAATGAATTTATACCCATGTGCTTATAGCATGACGTTTAATGTGACACACAAAACGGGCGATGAGAAGTTAACCTTAAATGCGATTTTAAACCAGCGCTCCCAGGATGTGTTAGCAGCAAATAACTGGAATGTGTGCCAGTATGCGGTATTGATGCATATGCTGGCACAGGTGTGCGATATGCAGGTAGGAGAGTTGGTGCATGTCATTGCAGATGCACATATTTATGACCGCCATATTCCTATTATTAAGGAACTGATTGAAAGAGAACAGCATCCGGCACCAAAGTTTACCTTAAATCCGGAAATTAAAGATTTTTATCAGTTTACAACAAAAGATATTATAATCGAGGATTATGTGACAGGACCGCAGATTAAAAACATACCAATCGCAGTATAGGAACAAGGAGGCAAAATCCTCTGCTCCTGTAAGGACGCAAGCTGTGCAGGCACAGCAGACATTTTGCTTCGCAAAACAAGGAGGCTAAAATCCTCTGCTCCTGCAAGGGCAGTCGCATTTTGCTTCGCAAAACAAGGAGGATTTATGAATTTAATAGCAGCTGTAGATAAGAACTGGGCAATCGGATGTAAAAATAAACTGTTAGTGAGCATTCCGGCGGATATGAAGTTTTTCCGGGAGACAACAACAGGAAAAGTAGTTGTAATGGGAAGAAAGACATTAGAGAGTTTTCCAAACGCACAGCCATTAAAGAAAAGAGTGAATATTGTACTTACGCATGACAAAAATTTTAAGGCAGGAGATGCCATTATTGTTCATTCCATGGAGGAGCTTCGCGAAGAATTAAAGAAGTATCCGAGTGAGGATATTTATGTCATCGGCGGAGAGACAATATATAGCCAGCTTTTGGATGAATGTGACGTAGCGCATATTACAAAGATTGATTATGCGTTTGAAGCAGATGCCTATTTTCCAAATCTGGATGAGAAATCGGAGTGGGTTATTACAGAGGACAGTGAGGAACAGACTTACTTTGACCTGGAATATTATTTTTATAAATATGAGAGAGTAAAATAGGGTAAACTTCTGAAATTCATAGTATATTTTATGATAAAAAACATCAATTAAGTTGTTAAAATATATCATAGAAAAAAAGAAAAATATGCATTATAATTTCTAAAACCCAGACGGAAGAGACAGCCTGCTGGGTTTTACATTTATAAAATAAGGAGAAAGCTTTCGGATGATACAGTCTTTGCGCAGTTTTTTAGACTGTGTGGACAGAGAAATAATTTGGAAGAATAAAAACAGAAATGGAAAATTTTATATACAGCGTTAATGTCACAATGCCTATTTTTCTTGTGATGGTCATTGGATATATTTTAAAACAAATCGGAATGTTAAATGACAATTTTGTTACAGTGGCAAATAAGTTTAACTTTAAGGTCACGCTTCCGTTTATGCTGTTTAAAGATATTGCCAGTGTTGATATTAAAGAAGTATTTGACATCCGCTATGTGCTTTTTTGTGCAATCGTCAGTACGGTGTGCTTCTGGGTGGTATGGGGAGTTACAAAGCTGTTTGTGAAAGATAAGACAATCCGTGGTGCATTTGTGCAGTCCTCCTTCCGCGGAAGTGCGGCGGTTATGGGACTGGCATTTATCCAGAATATTTATGGGGCGTCTGCGATGGGGCCGCTTATGATTGTGAGTGCGGTGCCGCTTTACAATATTTTTTCCGTGATTGTGCTTACATTTGAGGCAAATGACAATACCGGAATAGATAAAAAAGCAAAGATTAAGCAGGCGGGCATTAATATTTGCAAAAACCCGATTATTTTAAGTATTCTGGCGGGATTGATCGTGGCATTGCTTGGAATACAGTTTCCGGTACTGGTGGATAAAACGATAAGTAGTGTGGCACAGATGGCAACACCTTTGGCACTGATTACCATAGGCGCGGGATTTGAGGGAAGAAAAGCACTTGCCAAAATTCAGCCGACCATTGCAGCATCCCTGATAAAGTTAGTCATCCAGCCGCTTATCTTTTTACCGGTTGCAGCGTGGATGGGCTTTACCGGAGAGAAAATGATTGCAATACTGATTATGCTTGCGTCACCGACAACTCCAAGCTGTTATATTATGGCAAAAAGCATGAATAATGATGAGGTGCTGACAGCGAGTGTAATTGTTACAACAACACTGATGGCAGCGTTTACGTTAACAGGATGGATTTTTTTACTGAAAACATTAGGTTATATAGGATAAAAAAGAAAGGTAAGGCAAAAAGATGGATATTACAGGCAGAAAATTATTTGTAAAGGCTTTGCAGGAAGAAGGCGTGGATACCATTTTCGGTTATCCGGGCGGTACGGTCACAGACCTTTTTGATGAATTATATAAGCAGGATGAAATAGAAGTCGTCTTACCAAGACATGAGCAGGGACTTCTTCATGAGGCAGAAGGATACGCAAAGTCTACCGGAAAAGTAGGGGTATGTCTTGTGACAAGCGGTCCTGGAGCAACAAATATTATGACGGGACTTGCGGATGCGCATTACGACAATATTCCTTTAGTATGTTTTACCGGACAGGTGCCGCTCAGCCTTATCGGAAATGATGCTTTCCAGGAGGTTGACATTGTCGGAATGACAAGAAGCATCACAAAGTATGGCGTGACAGTAAGAGACAGAAAAGACCTTGGAAAAATTATTAAAATGGCATTTCATATTGCAGGCACCGGAAAACCGGGACCGGTTCTTATAGACCTACCAAAGGATATCCAGACGGCAGCAGGTACGGCAGAATATCCACAGAGTGTACAAATTCGCGGATATAAACCAAATGAGAGTGTACATATCGGTCAGTTAAAGAAAGCTTATAAACTGTTAAAAAGTGCAAAAAAACCGCTTATTTTAGCGGGTGGCGGTGTAAATATTGCGAAGGCAAACGACCTGTTAAAGGAGTTTGCAGAAAAAATGAATGTTCCGGTTGTAACAACGATTATGGGAAAAGGGGCAATTCCTACCACACATCCGCTTTATGTGGGCAATACCGGAATGCATGGAAAGTATGCTTCCAATAAGGCAGTAAGTGAATGTGACGTTCTTTTTTCTATCGGCACAAGATTTAATGACCGAATTACGGGAGATTTGAACGAATTTGCGCCAAAAGCAAAAATTGTCCACATCGATGTAGACACCGCTTCCATTTCCAGAAATGTTGTTGTGGATGTTCCGATTGTATCCGACGCAAAGCTTGCTTTAGAGAAGCTGTTAGAGTGGGCAGAGTATAAGGATACGGAGAGCTGGCAGGAAAAGATAAGAGGCTGGAATGAGAAAAATCCTTTAGAGATGAGAAGAGACCGCGGCATGACGCCTCAGATGATTATGGAACATATCAATACTACGTTTGATGAGGCGATTTTTGTAACAGATGTCGGACAAAACCAGATGTGGGCAACACAGTATCTTGATATTGATGAAAAACGCCAGATGATTACCTCCGGTGGACTTGGAACAATGGGATTTGGTTTCCCGGCAGCAATTGGAGCAAAAATTGGAAACAGGGACAAAGAGGTCATCTGTGTAACAGGAGACGGTGGATTTCAGATGAATATTCAGGAGATGGCGACTGCGATTGTACAGCAGACACCGGTTATCATCTGCCTGTTAAATAATAATTACCTTGGCATGGTGCGCCAGATGCAGCAGCTTTTCTATGGAAAACGTTATGAGGCAGTCTGTCTGCGGAAGAGAAGAAGCTGTCCTGCGAACTGTAAAGGGCCAAATGAAGCCTGCCCGCCATACACACCGGATTTTATTGCATTAGCAGAAAGCTACGGCGCACATGGAATTCGTGTGGAGAAAGAAGAAGAAATTCAGGCAGCACTTGATTTGGCAAGAACCTACAAAGATGCTCCGACGATTATTGAATTCCTTATTTCCTCGGATGAAATTGTTCTTCCGATGGTAAAAAGTGGAAATCCAATGAGCGAAATGATTTTGAAATAATGCCGGTCGTTTGAGGGACGATGAGAAAGGAAAAAATATGAAGGACAGATGGATTGCATTATATGTAGAAAACCAGGTAGGTGTTTTAGCAAAAGTATCCGGACTTTTTTCTGGAAAATCATATAATTTACAGAGCTTAACCGTTGGTACGACAGAAGATGAGACGGTATCTAGAATGACAATCTGTGTGACGAGTGATGATATTACCTTTGAGCAGATTAAAAAGCAGTTAAACCGCATGGTAGAGGTAATCAAAGTAATTGATTTAACTGAGGTGCCAATTCACATGAAGGAAATTTTATTTGCGAAGGTTCTTAAAGTGAATGCAGCAGAAAAAGAAGAAGTATTCCAGATTGCACAGGTATTCAATGTCCAGGTTGTAGATATTGGAAACGACAGTGTGCTTTTAGAATGTAAACTGACTTCCAGAAGAAACAATGAACTTATTCATCTTCTGAAATCAAAATTTAAGACAATTGAGGTTGTCCGCGGCGGTGCGGTTGCAATTGAATCGATTAGCACAAGCTGCAGATAAAAACTTTTATAAACTTTTAGAAAATTGTGGTAAAAAAGATGTACATTATTAATACCCTGTGATATAATTAAAATATTCTGAAACGTAGTATTAAAAACTAGATAAAACAATTTAACCATTTGGGAATATAATATAGAATAATAAGAGGGATTAATAATGCAGAAAAAAGTACAGATTATCAGTGACGGTTCATTAGACCTTTCACAGGAAATGACAAAAGAAAAGGATATTGAGGTTGTACCGTTCTATGTGTCCTTTGACAGTGAGATCTATCGAAAAGAAATGGTAGAATTAGATGTAAGGGGATTTTATCAGGAGATGGTAGACCATCCGACGGTTTTCCCGAAAACATCAATGCCTTCGGTAAATGATTTTTATGAAGTGTTCGAAAAGCATGTGAAAGAGGAAACACCGGTAATTTGTATCTGTATTACAAAGAAGTTCAGCGGTTCCCTGCAGTCTGCAACAACAGCAAAGGATATGATATTAGAAGAGTATCCACAGGCAAAGATTACAGTCATTGATTCTACGGTAAATACCGTGCTGCAGGGACTTTATGTATTAGAGGCCTGCCGTTTAAGGGATATGGGGCTTTCTTATGAGGAAATTGTAAAAGGTATTCTTCCAATCCGTGAGTCAGGACGAATTTTCTTTACAATCGGAAGTATTGATTACTTAAAGCATGGCGGACGAATTGGAAAGCTTGCCGGAATAGCAGCCAGTGCATTAAAGATTAAACCTCTTATTACCTTAAAAGAAGGTGAGATTTTTAATTCCGGAATTACAAGAAACCGTATCAAATCCATGAAAAAAGTGGTTGATATGACAAAAGAGTATTTAGATGAAGTAAAAGCAAAACCGGGAGAGTACAGCTTTTGTATCGGTTATGGTTACGATTATAACGAGGCATTAGAATTCCGGGAAATGTTAAAGGATATGGTAAAAGAGCGTCTTGGAATTGATGAGATAGAAATTTATCAGATTGGGGCGACCATCGGTGTGCATACCGGTCCATATCCGATAGGAATTGGAATTATCAAACGCGCAGATGCATAACAGAAGAATAGAGATATAAAAAATTCGCCTTAGCACTACTTATGTGCTGAGGCGAATTTTTCATAATCGGTTAATGGCAGAGGCTTTGAAAAATAAAATCCCTGAATATCGTTACAGTGAAGATTTTTCAAAAATTCTACCTGCTGTGCAGTTTCGACTCCCTCGGCGGTAATAGACATGCCAAGGTTTTGTAAAAGAAGGGTAACGTACTGTAAAAGCTTTTCTCCATTTGTATCGCCGATGTAATCAATCAGGCTTTTGTCTAATTTAATAGTATCAAAATGCATTTCATTTAGTGAAGACAGGGAAGAGTAACCGCTTCCGAAGTCATCTAACAGTAAGGTAAAGCCTGCTTTGTGGAAATGCTCAATTAACGATGCAATGTCGTTATTATTAATGGTAGCGCTTTCTGTGATTTCCAGTGGCACATATTTTGGATCCAGATGGTAGGACTCTAAAATATTCAGGTATTTTTCTACGATATTACTAAAATAGAGGCTGACTCTTGAAATATTAACCGAAACCGGAACCAGTGCGTAGCCGGCATCCTGCCATGCCTGCTGCTGGGTGCATACGGCACGGAAAATATATTCGTCTAAAACGGTAATATTTCCGTTGCGCTCAAAAACAGGAATAAACTTTGCCGGTGATAAAGTGGTTCCATCCGGGCGTATCCAGCGGACTAATGCCTCGGCACCTAAAATCCTTCCGGTTGGAGGGTCTACCTTTGGCTGATACCATATCTGGAATTCATTGTTGCGGAGTGCATTTTCGAAATCATTTTCAATCTGTTTATTTTCGAGAAGCTGTTTTACATTCAGCTCATCATAAAATGCATAGTACCGGTTGCGTTTTCCCTTGATTAAATGCTTTGCCTGTGTTGCTTTTCCGTAATTCTTTTCCACCTCACTGTGGTCTTTTGTCTCGTAAATGCCAAACAGAGGGAAAATACGCGGAACATGAAGCTGGACGGATAAATCCGTAAGTTCTTTACAGATTTTGTCCAGCCTTTGTTCTACCATTGCCTTTTCTTTTTCCCAAAAGATAATAATAAAACGGTCTGCGTTAATTCTTGCAAAAAATTCATGCTCAGAAAGATTTTGCTTTAATATCTTTGCGGTGGAGATAAGTGTTTCATCCCCTTTTGAAATGCCGCAGGTATTATTTATCAGTTTAAAATCCTGTAAATCCAATGCAGCATAAAAACCGGGTTCGCCATTGTGGGTGGCAATTTTTTCCTTAAAGCGGGCAAAATTATCATAGCCTGTAAGACTGTCAACATAAGCTAACTTCATAATTTCGCGGTTCTGGTAATGAATGCTGTAGAGATAAATACAAAGTCCGCAAATTATGACAAACAGAATAATTGCAAGTAAAACACGTACATGGGAGAGAATGGTATCTGACCGGTTGTTTAATACAGTCTGTGGAACAATGGTCAGAACAAACCATTGATTATCCTCTCTTATTTTATCCAATGGAACAGCATGGTAGTGGTAAAGTGAGCCGTCTGTGTAAAACATGCCGGAGCCATTTGTCTGTCCACTTAAAAGAGTGGTCATGGCACTGAGGGACTTAGTATTTTTGTCTGTATTCGTAGATAGGCAGTCATATATATTTTTGGTATCTGCAATAGAAGCAGGTGTATTGGAGGAGCATGCAATTATTTCGCCGCGTTGGGAAATGATGCAGCTAAATCCCTGGCTGTCAAAAGACTGGACGCTTAAGCTGCTTTCAAATTGTTTATTGCGGTAGGTGGCAAAAAGAACACCGCAAATCGTATTGTCACCTGTATATACCGGAATGCTGAATACATTAATCGGTTCTGCTTTTCCGATGTGATCGGAAAGGGTCTCAGTAATGTCGCTGTAGCCCTTCATACCATTCCGGTAAAAATCCCGTTCGGATAAATCCTGCCTGAAACCGTCTGTTGTAATGACTTCTCCCCCGGCAGAGACAAAACCAATCCGCTTGAACTGGTAAGTATCCACAAAGGTCTGGTACTGTTTCATATCTGCAAGGGTCTGTGGCTGGGAGTCACTCATTTCATTTGCAATGCTGTAGAGAAGGTCAAATTTGTCTTCAATTTCCAGTTGTACAATTACTGCATTCTGACTGGCAACATCTGAGAGGGTGTTTTGGGCTTCATTTTTTACATCATTGTGAATTTTGAAAGAACTCCATAAAATAGCAGATAAAATAAACAGAAATACAGTGATTAAAAGAATGATTGACTGTTTTGTTAACTTTTTCTGTTTCATTTGTACCCTCCCCTCATTTCCCGTGACGGATAAGTATTTACCGGCATAAATTAAAATTATTCAATGATATACTTATTTTAGTCTTTTTGAAATAAAAAGGCAACTTTTTCCATAAAAAAATATGCAGTCGAATTTTGAAATTAACTGCATATTTTTTGGAAATTTAGTTTTGGTAATTTTTTAAAAACAGTTCTGTCAGATTTTCTTTCAGCGGAACATGAAGGAAGGTCAGTGTTTCGTTTAAAGCATACATCGCTGCCATCATATCTTCAAAATTTGCATTGCTTCCCATATGTCCGATGCGGATGACTTTTCCGGAAAGGTCATCAAAGGAACCTGCAAGCATAATCTGATGCTTAGTGCGCATACGCATTAAAATAGCATCACAGGTTGTCTCTGCCGGAATGTCAAAAACAGTTACGGTATCGGAAAAACCGCTTTCAAGATGAAGGGTAAGACCGGCGGCAGTTAGAGCATCTCTTGTTGCAGCAGCTATTTTATGTGTGCGGGAAATAAGCTCTTTATCAGCTGCAATATTGTCAAATGCAGCCCGCAGCCCATAAATATCACTGATTGGCATCGTGTAAGGAAACCATTTTTTCTCATAATAGCCTTCAAAGACAAGCAGATTTGCATAGAAAGAACGAATTGGAGTTTTTCTTTCATGCATCGCTTTTTTTACGTCATCACTTATTGTGACAAAGGTAAGTCCCGGAGGTGCGGAAACAGCTTTCTGCGAACCACCGCATAATAAATCAATCTTGTAATCGTCCACATGCATTTCATTTCCGAACATTCCGGAAACAGAGTCGACCACAGTAAGAATGCCGTATTCTTTTAAAAGTGGACAGATTTTATCGACAGGATTTAACATTCCGCTCGGAGTATCACAATGAACAACTGTCGCATATTTGTAATCATGATGCTCTTTTAAATAAGAAGAAAGAGCGGTTACATCAATGGCATTTTTCCGGTCGGCATGGTAAATTTCCGGGATGCCGCCGTACATGGATACGAAATCGGCAAAG
>CAKRCJ010000043.1 GCA_934307185.1 uncultured Roseburia sp. | reverse complement strand
GTATTGTTTTACATAAAATAAGCGGGTGTATTCCACATACTTTTGACAAATATGCAATCCATGTCCAATACGAGGACAACGAATATTTTGACAAAATCCATGCAACGCTCTCACCTGTATTTACATCAATTAAATACAGGGTATCCGATGATAATATATCATTCACCATCGTAATATAAGTCGTATCATCCCCATAAATATGCGGTGTATAAAAAGCTAAAACGATGATTGGAATAAAAATAAGTACAATTACAATCCACCATTTCCAGTCTGCATAACGGATACGCATCCACGCTTCTTTTACGATTTCACAGATATATCGTCTGCGAAGCAAAACAGCCGCAATGACAAGTAATACAATTAAAACGGAATAACTCTTGTATAATAATGAAAAGGGCATTTTTCCCAAAGTCATCGGCACTGAAATCAACTGCATCAGCGCAATCTCTGCAATAAGCCCCATAAAATAAGAAAAAGTAAGTGTCTTTGCATTTTCTCTTTTAATATACGGTGTGATAAGAGTACCTGTTAAGATTGGAAAAATGCCAAGTACTACTGTCAATATCCCAATTCCTGTTATCATTTTTCCAATCTCTAACATAATCTCTCCTTTATTTACGTGTCATAATCACACCAAGCACTTTAATCTCATTCTGAATACAAAGATTTAACTCTTTTGCGATTTCTTCACATTTTGATTTTTCTTCTGTTTCCATAAAAACAGTATGTCCACAGGAAGCCATGTCCATTAAAGCCTCTGCATCATAAAGAATACTATTTCCTGCTGTCACATAAATCTGCTTTTCTTTCAGTTTATTTACAAGCTCTGTGATACAGCTTTCCGGTACACGGTCAATTTCACTTCCGGTAAGATATAATCTGCTCACTCCATTTTTTTCGCAGCTTAATAAGATATTAGAATAAACCATCTGCATCTGTTTATTGGTATCCAGATATTTTTTATTGCCGGAATAAAGCTTATCAACGGCTGTATCAATAGCCGCACCTGCTTTTTTCTTTTCAAATGCTGCGGTTCTTACTGTTCCAAATACCGGAACTGCAAATAAGTATTTGATTTCATCCTCACCGTGAACTGCCTTGGAAATCGTATAGAAAAGGGCAAATACCGCATATGCAATAATTGCACCGGCAAAAAATCCTGCCAGTATCATTTTAACACTTAATCTCACATGAATTGTCGTATCAATTGCAGAAGCATCTCCACTCAATACAACTTCTTCTTCTTCGCCGGCTGCATCATAAATGCTTGAAGAACCGTTTTCTCTTTTATCCATCATCATGTCAAATAACTGTTTCTGAATATCGTTAAAACCGCCATAGAGACTGTTATAAGTATTCATGTTATTATAAACTTCTGCATAATAAGTGGACTGTAACGAAAGAAGGTTATCATCAATAATTACATCACCTGTTCTGTCTTTTAATACAAACTGTGCTGTCTCATCCTGTCCAAATGTATTCTGCATATAAGACTGTAAATATTTATCCAGGCAGTCTGCAATCGTAGCACTCTCCTCCGCAGAGTCAGCGCACACCTTTACCGTAACCTCCGAGCGGTTATCTGTATAGCTTATTCCATAAAGCTCCATAAGATATTTATTCTCAATAGAAAGAGAAAGCTCTGATTGGATTGCAGATACTAATTCTTCACCGGAAATATAATTGGATAATTTTTCAATCATATTTTCGGAATTCTCTCCGCCTACCGCATAATTTAAATATACGACCTGCTCATTATAGGCATCTAAATGCATATAGACAGACTGATTCAGATACGTATTACGCTCGTTTGCTTTTGCTTTATAATTCACTGCACTTTCCACATTCTGTACCTCATCCGATGAAAGCTGCGCCGAGAGCGAGGATATCGTTGGAACCGGTGTGTTGGCTGCGTCAATCTGTGACTGTATATTATTTTTTGCCGCTGTCACATCTTTTTTGTACTGGCTGGTGCCTAAAATCACTGCCCCTAAAAGTGCAATGGTTAAAATCCATCTCCAGTAAGTCAGAGTATGGACAAGCATACGTTTTACATCAATTTCACGTGTTTCCACATAATAATTATTCTGCTTTTTCAACGTTCTTCTCCTTGCTTTTTAATTGTACAGTGACTCTGTCAGGAAGTGAATCTGAATGTCTTTTTTCATTCCGCTTAAGAAATCCTTTATTGTTTTATTTCTCTCTTTTGCCTGTTCATCAGATACCGGTCTTCTTAATTTTTTATCCACGTAGTTTTCATTAATGTTTGCAGAAAAACCGTCAAAGCCTGCAAGATATACCTCTTTTACGCCAAGTGCTTTCAATAAGTTCATGATAATTACCACTGCGGAATCGTTCACACCATTGTCAACCTTAATCCACTCTTTGTAATTAATGACTTTTACCATATCCATTGTTTTCTGTGAAACATTAGATGTTACAATCACATTCTTTTTATCCGCCAATGCATCCTCAAAGATTTCCTGCTTTGTTGCCAGCACATAATCGGTCTGATATGCTTTATAATAGTTTAATGCAACAGATACCACATTTTCATCAGAAAGCATCTCTTTGATTTTATCATCTGCATCTGTCAGATGTTTTCCCGGTGCAGTAAGAAGAACCTTTTTATCTGCAAACTGTTCTCTCAATTCCCTTAACTCTTCGCTGTCATCATACTGCTTCTGTTCATTATACTGCAAATAAAGCTGGTCTGCAAAAGCCTTGTCAAAGGAAAGCTTTTTCTCCTCCGGAAGCATTTTTAAAAGGTCTGATACCTGGTCAATGGATAACATATGCTTCTTAAAGAAATGGCCTGCATAACTTGGAGTACAGTGATTAATCGAGGACAGATAATATTCTACCGAATAACCCCAGTAAAATTCAGAGTGTAACTGGTTGATAACAGTATCAATCACCTCCAGTAATGGCTGGATTTTATAATTCTTTTCAAAATAAAGGTTTAAATGCTCTGCAAAAAGCTCTGTGTTTAAGTTTCCTGCACCTTTTCCCATACCCATGATGGATACGTCTGCCATACGTGCTCTCTCCGTATGGAAATCGATAAAAGTAATGGCATTTGAATAAGACAACTGTAAGTTGTTATGGGAATGGAAGCCTAATGGCATGGACGGGATGAGGTTGTGGTCTACAAGGTTGATTAAGCGGTCCATATCATTCGCACGCATCTCGCCAAAGCTGTCTACGATATAAAATGCTGCTGCATCCGGCAATTCTTTATTCACTTCGTCAATCAGCTCTAATAATTCCCGGTCTGTATAGCGCATGACAATCATCGGCTGGATATAAACCTTATATCCTTTTTTCATAATGATTTTGGCACTCTCTACCATATTGTGGCGGTCTTTTTTATGAAAACAGAGACGTATTCCGTCTATATCTCTTTCTGTTCTCTCCGGAAGTTTATTTACATCAAATTTGCCATAATCAATCATGGCAAGGTAGGTAACTCCCGGTTTTTTCTCTGTCAGGAAATTATCCCTGATTACTTCCTCATTACAATACTGGGTTCTTCCTGTCTCTGAGCCGTTTTTCTCATCAATGTAACCACATTCGATATATTCAACACCGGACTCTTCTAACGCATGAAGGATCTGTTTCATATAATCTGTTCCGAAGTCAAAATTATTCACGCATCCTCCGTCTCTTAAGGTACAATCCAATATTTTAATACTTTTCATATTCTATCCTTTCTTTTCACTGCATGTATGTTTATTTTCTGCTTTTCATTACGGCTTCCACACGCGCAATATCTTCCGGGCAGTCCACACCGATAGTTGCGGAATCAACCGTGACAAATTTGATGTTAATGTGGTTCTCTACAAAACGTAACATTTCAATATCTTCAATCTGCTCTAACTTTGTTCTCTCTGCATTTGCATAGAACTGTAATGCTTTTCTGGTCAGTCCGTATAAACCAAGATGTTTGTAATAAGTAATATCCTGTCCTTTTTTCGGATATGGAATCGGGGAACGGGACAGATAAATTCCGTCATCCTGTGCATTGGTGACAACTTTTACACAGGTATTTCTTGTAATCTCCATTTCCTCTTTGATTGGGGTGATAGTGTTGATGACCTCTGTGTCCGGGTGCTCTAATTTATAAGTGATGACTTTCTGTATTGTTTCCGGTTCAATCATCGGCTCATCTCCCTGGATGTTCACATAGAAATCTGCCTCGATTTTTTCTGCAACCTCTCCTAAACGGTCAGTTCCTGTCTGATGCTTATCTGAGGTCATAATGACATTCATGTTGTATTCTTTGCAGACTGCCTCAATTTTTTCATCATCTGTCGCAACATATACCTCATCAAATTCAGGTACTTTCATGACCTGCTGATAAACCCAGTAAATCATTGGTTTTCCACAGATTTCTGCTAATGGTTTTCCCGGAAAACGGGAAGATTTGTAACGTGATGGTATCACTCCGATAATTTTCATTATTTTTCTCCTTTTGCTGTCTTTTTATTTTTTACGACTTCGGTTAAATCCACTCTCTGGAATGTCTCTAACTGTCCGCCTCTTGTAGCATTAAATATTTCAAATCCATGCTCTTTCGCGTAGGATTTTGCTATCTCAAACTGTGGAAGCATCTGATTACCGTTTTTTAATAATTTTTCCCTGCTCCATTTTGTCTTATGGTCAACATAAGTGACATTGTCGCTGTACATCTTCGGCTGCGCATAATTGCAGTCGACACCTAACAGATAAATCTCTGAAAATCCCATATATGCGGCAATCTGTATCATTGCATAAACGACAGATTTTCCAGTATATACTACTTTTGTAATATCTCCACTGAAAGCTGTCTCCGGGAATTTTTTTTGGAACCATCTCTTATAGCAGGTGTCCGTCATCATATTTGCGGAGTCATCCTTCGGAAAAGCCACTCCGTTTGCACCATCGTAAGATGCATCAATATCTGTGTAAAATAAAACCGGAATTTCCTCTGATTTCATCTTATCCTTTAAAATGTCAACGGTATGGGAGTCCACAATCCCATAATAATCTGCGCGCCAGTCCGTCTTATCATACATGGTAACACAGGAATTGACTCCAAAAGTCCACTCATCCTTTAACAGATTGACATCCTCCATGCGAAGGCTTGGTCCGGTTCCTACAATAAAGCAGCGCTCACCTTTGTGGATATTGTGATATTTACTTAAATTCTTCTCATAGACGCTGTGCAGCTTCTCATTTCTTTCCCTTACTGCCTTTTTCTTTTTACGGTAACCATTTAACTGTTGTGTATCCCTGACAAACCGGATTGCCCCCGGAAAATGTTTTTTCAGAAATTCCTTCATATCTGTCTCCATTCCTGTCATCTAATGCGATGGCTGATTTCTTTATTCTGCCCCAAGTAACTCTTTCCATTGCAGGATAATTTTTTCTATCGCAAGAGAATTTGCTTTTTCTATCGCATAAGAAGCCATCTGCGCTCTCTTTTCTTTCGTGTCCTGTGAAATCTCATACATCTTCTCCGCAAACGCTTCCGTATCAAAGCTTTTCGTAAGATAACCTTCCCTGCCGTCCGTAACAAGTGGTGCAACTGCAGTGATGTCATATGATACGACCGGAAGCCCCATCTCAAACGCTTCGGTTAAGACCATCGGGAACCCCTCCCATCGGGAGGATAAAAGGTAAACCGATGCCTCTTTTAAATACTTTTTCACATCGTTTGTGTATCCCGTGATTGTGACACGGTCTTTTAACCGATAACGCTCTATCTGCTCCTCTAACTGCGGCCGCATCTCTCCGTCGCCTACAATCGTAAGTGTCCATTTCTTTTCCTTCTCTGCAAAGTGATGGAAAGACTCAATTAAAAGGTCAAAGCCTTTCTGAGTGATACATCTTCCGCAGGCGACAAATTTTTTCTCCGTCAGGCTGCTCTTTTCCTCACTCACAAAGCTTCTCGGATTGTAAATCACATCACATTCTTTACCGAATGCCTCTTTATATTTTCCTGCAATATAATCATTTAAAACGACACAGTGGTCTAACCTTTTGATGCTCTCACCGAAAACCTGGTCCATATGCCAGAAATACATGTCTTTTGTCTCAAAATACGCCTCATAGGCATTATGCTCCCAGCCCACTGTCCGGTCACAATCTAATTTATCTGCAATCAGTCCGAGTCTCATGGTGTTTCCACCGGAAACGGCAACGATTACATCGTAATGCTCCTTTGACAGCTCTGCTATCATCTGTTTCTGCCATGCCTTGCAAAAATAGGCATACTCAAGCATTTTATAAAAAGTCTTCCGTTTATAAAAAAAGTCTGTCCGCTCATTCACCTCACGGATTATCCTTCTTGCGGTTCTTGAAAAGAAGCTAAACTGCGGCTGGACTGTTTTGCGGATTTCAATGTCCCCACTCACCTGATAGGGATTATTCTGTTTTTCTTTTTCCTCATCCATCGTGTATGCGATAATCCGGTTATTTTTTGCAAGCTCATTCGCAATGACCGCCGCAACACGCTGTTCGCCTCCCATAGAAAATAAGGATGACGCTATTAGACAGATTTTTGCCATTTGCATTCCTCTTTATTATCGTTTTAATTTCGTTATTATTTTCCCCACTGCTTTATGTGGATGTGTCAGATAGTATTTTATTCTTCCCGCCTTATAAGCACGTTTTTTCTCTCTGATGTAACGGATTAACTCGTTACGCGAAAGTTCTGTCTCCCTGGCGCACTCCGGAAATTCCCTCACCGCATGGTCTAAAAGCTTTCCGGTCAGATAATCCCCTTCCGTGTTACAGTGAACACCTGTTCCATCAAAGCCAATATTCTCACAGAGTCTCTGATTTGAAAACAGTGTCATCCCGTCGTGCGTAAACATTGTCCAGTAAGCACGGATTGCCCATGAGTTAATAATATGGTCTTCCATATGCTGTTTTAACATCAGGCTGTTGTCAAAGCAGCCCTCATAATCAAACGCATTTCTAAGCTTTTCATCCGTTTTTGTTTTCTCCCAGCCCTTTGCATCTGCGTCAAATAATGCCCAACGGTCTTTCCAGGTTGCCCAGCTCCAGGAGGAAAAAACCTTTAGGAAATAGCTCTCCGGAAGCTTGTCATTGCCATCCGGAAAGTGGGAGTAACCGGTAATGGAAAATACCTTTTTTTCCTCCTCATATTTTTCTAAAGCCGTATTCATATACTCTAAAAAGTATGGGCTTGTCAAAAGGTCATCCTCTAACACAATCACTCTGCCGTGGCGGTTTACCACCTCAGTCACTCCGGTGATAACAGATTTTGCCAGCCCGAAGTTCTCACTCCGCTCAGTGATATGAATTTCCTTAAAACCTGTGATTGTCTTAATATAAGCTCTGGTTTTCTGTACCATCGCCTCTGCTTTTTCATTTTTTGCCGCATCGGAAAAGATGTATAATTCTGACTCTGCGGCCTCTTTATTTTTTAACAGCGTCTCCACTGTTTTTTTTGTATGCTCCGGACGGTTATACACAAATAACACGATTGGAGCAAGTGTTTTATCTCCCATAACGGCTTCCCCTGATTAATTTTTCTGACTGATGTCCGCATAAATGGCAATCAGGTCGTCTATATTTCTCCCGATATCAAAAATCTTTGCCGCATGCTCTCTTGCATGGTCTGTGATTTCTTTTGCTGCACCTTCCATATCAAAAAACTTTCCGGCATAATAGGCAATCATATATGGTGCATCATGCTGATAGACAAAACCCTCTTTTTCATGCTCTATCATATTTTTTACTCCGCCTACATCCGCTACAACTGTAGGTGTCCCTAGAAGCATCGCCTCACCGAGCGAATTCGGTGAATTTTCAATCGCAGACGGAAGCACAAACACGTTTGCCCTTAAATATTGTTCGCACATCTGCTTTTCATCTAATGTGCCAAGAAAATGGATATTCTCTTCCAGCCCGTATTTTATAATAAGCTTTCTCAGATAATACTGGTAACTGTTTAATCTGATTTTTTCTTTCAGTCCCTTCGGATTGACAAAATCACGCTCCGTGATATATAACGACACATCCGGGTACTGTCTTTTTAACACCGCAAGTGCCTCAATCATATAATGGAAACCTTTGTATGGAACGCCTCCCTGGCTCATAAAAATACGGTGTCTGTCACAGTTTTCATACTTCCATTCATTCTGGTAAAAACTGTCTCTTAAAATCTCGTTATTAAAATGATATTTAATTTCCGGATGGAACATTTTCGCACATGCCTCGTCCCAGTCGGTTCTTCCGATAACATGCTCTGCACCTTTCAGTGCTTCAATCTCATAGCGTCCCCTCGCCTCAAATTCCTTTGCAGCACCTAAAATATTGCAGTGTCTTAGTATATCTCTTACAGTGTAAAAATGTGTCACCCATTCCGGGACATTTGCCGTATAATGTCCTGCATAAATAGACACAAGTCCCTGAATGGAAACAACCGTTGAATTATTCTTTCCCGCTTTTTTACTCGCGTTAATTACGCTTAACGTATGTGGAAATTCCGTTCCAAACACATGAATTGCATCCGGTTTTACCATATCATACACTTTTACAAGTTCATTTTCCAACTGTTCATCAAACTGGTTCACGGCTTTTTTACTTCTTGGAATAGCGATAAAAGTAACCTGATTTCCTTTGCCTGCTGCAATCTCGGTACGCTCATGTGAAGTATAAGCAATATATAAATCCACCTTTTTCCGCAATGCCTCACTAATTCCGACAAGCCAGGACACTCTCACCTGTGTCTCATCACCCATGACTTCCTTTGCCTCCGGAATTGGAACATTACATATCCATAATACTTTCATTTTGTTTCTCCCTGTATAATTTTCCACAATACCACACGGTTTCTCCCGGTTTCTGCGGCAGCGTCTCCGCATGCACCACTTTTTCCCTATCCTTTTTTACCGCTTCATACAGACATTGTCCAATATAAAAACCGACAATCGGCGAAGAAAACGGGATGGATGAAAACATGATTAGAATAAATCCCAATGTATAAAAAATATTTATTCCCTTCGGATAGGATTTCCATATAATTACCGCAATCGCGGCTAAAATAATAACTGCAACAAATCCACATTCATAAATAAGACTTCCAACACCTGTCATCAGACGGTAATCGTTCATTCCATGCGGTAAAAAATGATTTTCATAAAAACTGCGGAAAGAATATGAGATTGCTTCCGCACGCATGACAATACTCTCATCCTGTATCAGTCTCTGCGGCTCGTGGAACAAAAAGTTTACCAACGCTCCCATACGGTTTGTCGGTGGAACAAACTTTGCAATAAACCATAGACCACCAATTCCTCCGCCTGCGACGAGTGCAGTCTTTAATACTGCATATTTTTTATGGAACAAAAGCTCATTTAACATATAAGCTGCAATATATACTGCGATATATACAAGTGCTACTGAAGATGTTGCAAACACAATAATTTGTATCAGAAGATTAAGCACATAAAATTTTGCATGTTTTTTCAGCCGGAGTGCAATTAATATCATAAAAATACAGATATATCCATATGCCGATGGCTCTGATGCCAGACTCACCGCACCTCTGGTGCCCCCTGTCGTATGTCTTGCCGTAAGACTGTATCCAAAATCTGAACGGATATATTTCTGTATAAATCCGACAATAAACCAAATCCAGATGGCTGCTTTCGTCAGCGTGTCATTCATCCCGCCGTGTTTTTTCATCATGAGGCACACTGCAAGCGGAACAAAAATCAGGGTCAGATACGAAAAATAGCTTCGGAATGCCATATATACATTCTCCTGCAAAAGCATAATCAGAGCAAACGCTCCCATGCCGGCACTGCAAAGTGCCACTATTCCGTAAGACTTTGTCATGCGCGCACTTCTTATCCAGCACACAATCACGACAATCATTGCAGCAAGCATTCCATAAGGCTGCGTGTCCGAGCCGATGTATACAATCTGCACAAACGGAAAGAAGCATGCCGCATACAAGAAAAGCTCTAATATGATATCCGGCACACTGTCTATCGTCGGTCGGTAAAATTTTTGTTTTGATAATGGATTTTCAAATTTCATCCAGCTATCCTTTCTGTGACAACATGCTTTTATATAACTCGTAATAAGACCTGTCCGCTGCTTTTTTGTCAAAATGGTATCTATAGTTCAGGCAGGACTCATGATATTTTTCTTTTTGTTCCAAAATCTGTTCAAATGCCCTTGCAACACCTTCGATATCATGTGGCTCTAAAACTATGCCACAGCCGTCTCCCACACTCTCAGGAATTGCTGTTGAACGATATACCACAACCGGAACACCGCAGCAGATTGCCTCTCCGGTTGTCATTCCCATTGTCTCCTCGATACTTGAATTAAAATAAATATCGGACATGGAATAATATTCTATCATTTCTTCAATATTTTTCGTGCGTTCCAATGCAAGAATATCAGATGGCAGAAGCTTTTTACGCTTCTCATCCACGCCAATCATCACAAGTTTATAGCTATCATCTAAAATCTGCGACAACTGGATAAAATCATCAAAACCTTTCTGCTTTGTCCAGACGTTTGCGACGCCAAGAATTACTTTTTTATTCTGTAATCCGAGTTTTTCCCTCAGATTACTCTCTGTATAAGTAAATTTTTCAATTTCAATTCCGTTTGGGATTGCCGTACACGGAATATCTTTAAAAAATGATTTTTCTACTTCCTGTTTTAACCATTCCGACGGTGTAACTAAGTGCATATTCAAAACTGACGTAAACAGTTTCTTCTTTGTGCGATAATTTGCGGTTGAATTATCAAGGATAAGACTTCCCGGATAATCTCCTTTTAGAGGACATTCATAACATTCACTCTGCCATTTGTTACATTCCACACACGTATAATGCGAGCAGTGTCCCGTGTAAGTCCAGCAGTCATGCAATGTCCATACCACCGGCCTTCCATAGTCTTTCAAAAATCCAAACAACAGTTCGATATTCAGATAATAACCGTGGATATTATGCAGATGAATGATATCCGGCTGGTATTCCTTAATTTTTTCAATGAGCTGTCTGGTTGCACCTTTAGAGTACATGCCGTGACGGTCCGTTATTCTTGTCATAATCCCATGCCAGTAGATTTCTGCTTTATTTCCAAATAAAAATGTGTCCACATCCTTCGGTGCACTTCCTCTCGAAAACGCAATGCAGCACTCATCCTGATGCTCCATTAACATTTTTGCCAAATCAGCAGCAATTCTTCCTGTGCTTCCGGTGCCGCACACCGTATTAATTTCAAATACTTTCATCAGTAACTCTGCCCTGCCTTCCGCCAAAGCACTGCTTATTTTAACAGTGCCTTTGCCACTTCATGGATTGTACACTCAATCAGGTATAGACGGCTCATGCCGTTCTGCCTGTAAATACCGTAACGCTCCTTAATTTTTTGAATCGCACGCTTCATGCCGCCCTCGTTGCTGGCTCCTCCCATACGGAAATTTGCAAGCACCTCATTTAACACAACAATTTTATAGCCGGCATTTCTCACTTTTAAAATAAAATCCCAGTCATCATATACCACTTTGCACTGAAAATGGAAACGGTCATAAATGCTTCTTCTTAAGAATGTAGTTGGGTGGTTCCAGTCCCTTGAAGTTGCAAATTTACGGTATCTCGAATGTTTGACCACGGAACTTCCATCTGGCTTAATCAGCCGGATATCCGCATAAAACATATCAAAGGCTGTCTTTTCAAATGTATCTGCAACACGCTCAATCGCATTTTTTTCATACCAGTCATCACTGTTTAAAATGCCAACTAAGTCCCCCGTTGCCATCTGTGTTCCTTTATTCATCGCATCATAAATGCCATTATCTTTTTCACTGGTAATGTGGTATTCCATTCCACGTTTTTGAAACGCCTCTTTGTATTCCTCTGCAATAGATACGGTGTTATCCTTTGATTTTCCGTCAATGATAAGATATTCAATATTCGTATATGTCTGGTTTAACACGGACTCAATCGTATCTCTTATTGTTTTTTCACTGTTATAACAAACGGTAACTACACTGACTTTTATGTTATCTGCCATTTTATTCATCATCCTCAGTTCTCGTCAATCGGATAGACTCCCCAAAGG
>CAKRCJ010000042.1 GCA_934307185.1 uncultured Roseburia sp. | reverse complement strand
CGCATATTATCTGCGAGGATGCTTATATTTAAAGCAGCAGAATACAGATGCCGCAGTTTCTGATTTTGATAATGCCATAAAGTATAATGAAAGCGATTATGAACTTTATGTCAACATATATGAGAACCTTTCCGGTTATGATATGGAAGAAAAAGGGGAAGAATATCTAAACAAAGCATTTTCCATCAAAGGCAACGAGGCGGCAGATCTGGCATGGCGTGGCAGAATCTATTATCTTTTGGGGCAGTATGACAATGCACTGACCGAACTAAAATCTGCGGTGGATAAAGAAAGTGTAATCGCAAACCTTTACATTGCACAGACTTACGAGGCACAGGGGGATTCTGAAAATGCGCAGGCATATTATGAGAGTTATGTAAACACAGGGGCTGCAGACTCACAGGCAATGAATGCACTCGGACAGATAGAGATGGAAAAAGGAGATTATGCATCAGCACTTACGTATCTAGAGCAGGGACTTTCCATGGAAAATGTATCCAATAAGAGGGCGTTAATGCAGAATCTTATCATCTGTTATGAATATACCGGCGATTTTACATCGGCGTGGGAAAATATGGAAGAGTATGTACAGTTATATCCGGATGATGCGAATGCACAGAGAGAATATACCTTTTTAAAGAACCGCATGGAGCAGGCAAATGCAGAGGATGCAGCAGGTGATGACCAAAGTACAGGAGAATAGAATGGCAGAAGCATTTAAGATTGAAGAAATAGAAGAAAAAGTAATTCTTGTCGGCGTGAGTGAACAGGAGGGAGATGATGCGGAGGATTCCGTAGCAGAGCTTGCAGAATTAGTAAAGACGGCAGGTGCAGCTGTTATAGGCACGATGATTCAGAAAAGAGAACTTATCCACCCGGGAACTTATATCGGAACCGGAAAAGTTACAGAACTAAAAGAGCTGATAATGGAGCTTGGAGCGACAGGCATCGTGTGTGATGATGAACTTTCACCGGCACAGCTTCGTAATTTAGAAGATATGCTGGATACAAAAGTGATGGACCGGACGTTAATTATCTTAGATATTTTTGCGGCAAGGGCAACCACAAGTGAAGGAAAAATCCAGGTGGAGCTTGCACAGTTAAAATATCGTTTAAGCCGACTGACCGGACTCGGACGATCGATGTCAAGGCTTGGCGGCGGTATCGGTACAAGAGGACCGGGTGAGAAAAAGTTAGAGATTGACAGGCGACTGATTAAAGACCGTATTGCGCAGTTAAACCGTGAATTAAAGGAAGTGCGGCAGCACAGGGATATTACAAGGGCGCAGCGGGAGAAAAACCAGATTCCGGTTGCTGCAATTGTGGGATATACGAATGCAGGAAAATCCACACTGCTTAACACATTGACGGATGCAGGGGTGCTAGAGGAGGACAAGCTATTTGCAACCTTAGACCCGACCACAAGGGTGTTAGAGCTTCCTGGTAAACAGCAGATGTTACTTACGGATACCGTAGGATTTATCCGGAAGCTGCCGCATCATCTTATTGAAGCATTTAAAAGTACGTTAGAGGAAGCAAAATATGCAGATTATATTTTGCATGTAGTCGATGCCTCCAATCCACAGCATGAAAAGCAGATGTTAATTGTATATGAGACATTAAACAATCTTGAGGTGAAGGATAAGACAATAATTACACTGTTTAATAAGCAGGACGCAAGATGCGACGAAGAGCCGCTTCATGATTTTAAAGCAGATTATACACTGCCTGTTTCCGCAAAAAAAGGAACCGGGCTGGAAGAACTTAAAAATCTGTTTTCTGAGCTTTTACGTGAGAATAAAGTACTGATTGAGCGGACCGTTCCTTATACAAATGCCGGAGTCATTCAGCTTGTGCGTAAATCCGGCGAGCTTTTAGAAGAGGAATACCGCGAGGATGGTATTTATATACGGGCATATGTCCCAATGGATGTCTATGCAAAACTGTAGGAGGAAAAAACATGACTTTATTAATTAAAAATGGACACGTCATTAATCCGGCAACTGAAACGGATGAAGTAATGGATATTTTTGTTGCCGATGGAAAAGTATCCAAAATGGAAAAAGGAATTAAGGAAAAGGCAGATAAAGTAATTGATGCAAAAGGCTGCTATGTGATGCCGGGATTTATTGATATGCATGTACATTTAAGAGACCCGGGACAGGAGCAGAAGGAAACGATTGAGACCGGCTGCAATGCGGCTGCCCATGGCGGATACACCACAATTCTTGCAATGCCGAACACGAAACCGGTTGTTGATAATGCGGATGTAGTTAAATATGTCCACAACAAAGCAAAAACAGTAGGTGTGGTAAATGTTTTACAGGTAGGTGCAATTACAAAGGGACAGCAGGGAAAAGAGCTGGCAGATATCCGTGGTATGTATGAGGCTGGAATTCCGGCTATCAGTGAGGACGGAAAATCTGTTATGAACTCAGAGTTATACCGTGAGGCTATGACAATTGTAGCAGAACTTGGAATTCCGGTGCTTGCACACTGTGAGGATATTAATCTTGTGAATGGCGGTGTCATGAATGCGGATAAACATTCAAAAGAGCTTGGATTAAAAGGCATTACTAATTCTGTAGAAGATATCATTGTGGCTAGGGATATTATGTTAAGCAAAGATACCGGTGCAAAATTACATTTGTGCCACTGTTCCACAGAAGGTTCCGTAAAAATGGTTAAATATGCCAAAATGGAGAATATGAAAGTGAGTGCAGAGGTCTGCCCGCATCATTTTACGCTAACATCCGATGATATCCACAAAATTGAACCAACCATTGAGCAGGAGAAAAAAATTGCCATTGACGCCGATGCGGACACGAATTATAAAATGAATCCGCCGCTTCGTTCAAAAGAGGATGTACAGGCATTAAAAGAAGGACTGCGGGATAATATTATGGATGTCATTTCAACCGACCATGCACCGCATACGTTTGAGGAAAAAAATACTTCCATGAAAAAAGCACCATTTGGAATTGTGGGCTTAGAGACAGCAGCATGTCTTACTTATTCCGAGCTTGTATTGCAGGGTTACTTAACCCCGATGCAGATGGCAGAAAAAATGAGCTTCAATCCGGCAAAAATTATCGGCATTGACAAAGGGGATATCCAGCCTGGAAAAGTGGCAGATATTGTAATTTTTGACCAGGAAAAGACTTATGTGATTGATAAAAATACATTTGCAAGCAAAGGACGCAATACACCGTTTGACGGAAGAAAAGTAACGGGAAAAGTATTAAAGACAATTGTAGACGGAAGAATTGTTTACGAAGCGGAAAAATAAAAGTCTTGAAAAAAAGAACCCCGGATAGCAGGGAAAGAAAGGAAACGGAAGATGGCAGAGAAATTTGAAGAGACAGCAATCATCATCCGGCAGGAGGAGATTGCAGATGAAGTTTACAGTATGTGGCTTCGCACAGATGAAATCGCGGCACATGCAAAAGCAGGACAGTTCGTATCGGTATATTGTAATGATGGAAGCAGGCTGCTTCCAAGACCAATCAGTATTTGTGAGATTGATAAAAAAGACGGAGCAATCCGCATTGTCTACCGTGTGGCAGGAAAAGGAACCAACGAATTCTGTAGTATGCATACCGGGGAACAGCTCCGTCTGGTCGGACCGCTTGGAAATGGTTTCCCGAAAAAAGAGAAAAAAGCATTTTTAATCGGCGGAGGAATTGGAATTCCGCCAATGCTTGAGCTTGCAAAAGAGTTAGACTGTGAAAAACAGATTGTTTTGGGCTTCCGCGATGAATTATTTTTAATGGATGAATTTAAAAAGCAGGGAAAAGTATATGTTGCAACAGAGGACGGAAGTGCAGGAACAGAAGGAAATGTTTTAGATGCCATCCGCGAGAATGGACTGACCGCAGATATCATTTATGCCTGTGGACCGATGCCGATGCTTCGTGCATTAAAAGAATATGCCGCAAAAAATCAGATGGAATGCTGGATATCCATGGAGGAGCGCATGGCATGTGGAATAGGTGCATGTCTTGCATGTGTATGTAAATCCAAAGAGAAGGATGCACACAGCAATGTGAAAAATAAGCGAATCTGTAAAGAGGGACCGGTATTCCGCGCAGAGGAGGTAGAGTTCGAATGAATATGAAAGTTGATTTATGTGGTGTAACCTTAAAAAATCCGGTGATGACGGCTTCCGGAACGTTTGGCTCCGGTGAAGAGTATTCGGAATTTGTTGACTTGAATAAGCTTGGCGCAGTTGTGACAAAGGGTGTGGCAAATGTACCGTGGGAAGGAAATAAGACACCGAGGGTTGCAGAAGTTTATGGCGGTATGTTAAATGCGGTCGGACTGCAAAATCCAGGAATAGACCTTTTTGTGGAGCGTGATATTCCGTTTTTAAAACAGTTTGATACAAAGATTATTGTAAATGTCTGTGGACATACTACAGAAGAATATGTTGCGGTTGTGGAAAGACTTCAAGACCAGCCGGTTGATTTATTAGAGATTAACATTTCCTGCCCGAATGTAAAAGAGGGTGGAATTGCTTTTGGACAGGATCCGAAAGCGGTGGAAGCCATTACAAAAGAGATGAAAAAGCATGCCGCACAGCCGGTGATTATGAAGCTTTCTCCAAATGTTACGGATATTACGGAAATGGCACGCGCAGCAGAAGCAGGAGGTGCTGACGGATTATCTCTTATCAATACGATAACAGGCATGAAGATTGACGTAAACAGAAGAAAATTCGTGCTTGCCAATAAGACCGGAGGAATGTCCGGTCCGGCCATTCATCCGGTTGCGGTGCGCATGGTTTATGAAACAGCACAGACCGTTAAAATTCCGATTGTCGGAATGGGCGGTATTATGAATGCGGAGGATGCAATTGAGATGATTCTTGCCGGTGCAACGGCAGTGTCTGTTGGAACAGCGAACTTTAATAATCCACATGTCACGGAAGAAATCGTTACAGGAATAAAAGATTACATGGAGCGCTATCAGGTAAATGATATCAAAGAGTTAATCGGAGCGGTTCACGAATAAGAGAAGAAAAAAGGAACAGGCTGTCCTGAAATTTCAGTAGAAGTTTTCGGACAGCTTTTTCTTGTGGTTTTGTCCTTTTTATGGTAGCATATAGAGTGACACAAAAACAGATTTACAAATGAGAAGTAAGTAAACATTTCAGATAGAAGGAGACCGGTAAAATGGAAAGTTACAAGTCAGAATTTATTGAATTTATGGTAGAGAGTGATGTGTTAAAGTTTGGAGAATTTACGTTAAAAAGTGGACGCAAATCTCCATTTTTTATGAATGCTGGAGCTTATGTGACAGGTTCCCAGCTTATGAGATTAGGGGAATACTATGCAAAAGCAATCCATGAGACATATGGGGATGATTTTGATGTATTATTCGGACCGGCATACAAGGGAATTCCGATCAGCGTTGTGACAGCAGTTGCTTACAGCAAATTATACGGAAAAGAAATCCGTTACTGCTCTGACCGTAAAGAGGAAAAAGACCATGGGGCAGATAAGGGAAGTTTCCTTGGAAGCAAATTAAAAGACGGCGATAAAGTCGTTATGATTGAGGATGTGACAACCTCCGGAAAATCAATGGAAGAGACTGTTCCGAAAGTAAAAGGAGCAGCAGATGTTGAGATAGTAGGACTTATGGTTTCCTTAAACCGTATGGAGAAAGGACTTGGCGGAGAGAAGAGTGCTTTAGAAGAAATTCAGGAAAAATATGGTTTTCCGGCACATGCCATTGTTACAATGGAAGAAGTAGTAGAGCATTTATACAACAGAGAATGCCAGGGAAGAATTGTCATTAACGATGAGATAAAAGCAGCAATTGACAAATACTACGAAGAATATGGCTGCAAATAAAAAAAAGAGCGGACGATGCCCGCTGATTGAAAAGGGGAGACACCGGATACTGGCATTTGTGTTTTTTCTCATTTATTTCATGGCGTTGTTTTATTTTCTTTTTTTCTCAGAGGAATTAGGGCGTACATACTCAGAAAGGGCGTATCATTATAATCTGATACCTTTTCATGAAATTATGCGTTTTATAAAATATCGTCATGTTCTGGGATGGAAAGCCGTAGTGCTCAATATCTGGGGAAATGTTATAGCATTTATGCCGTTTGGAACATTTCTTCCAATTTATACCAAACGGTGCAGGAAGGTCTGGTTTACGGTTTTATACAGCTTTGAGTTAAGCCTGATTGTTGAGACGCTGCAGCTGGTGTTTAAAGTGGGAAGCTTTGATGTGGACGATTTGCTTTTAAATACCATTGGTGGCTTATTAGGATTTTTTGTTTACAGACTGGCAATTCATTTTTGGCAGAAAAACAAAAAGAAGTGATAATTAATTTGAAATATACGATTTGGAGTAAGAAATAGATATGTCGCCGGCAAAGCATAGAAAATACGGATATAAATTTACAGAAAAAACGCAGTCAAAAAAGGGAATTTTTTCTTTCCTTCTGTCTGTTGTTTCCATAGCAATTTTTATTTATGTCGTTTTGAATTCGTTCAGACACCATGGGAATGGAAGTATGTATTTGGGAAGTGCGGGAGTTTTCTCTATGCTGATTGCACTGGCTGCAATTGTTTATGCAGTGATGAGCCTTAGAGAGGAAGGCTCCTTTAAGCTGTTTCCGTATCTGTCGACTGTGCTGTCTTTTCTGGCTGCAGGCGTCTGGATTGCGATTTATGTGATTGGATTTTTGATGTAAATCTGCAGTCAGGTATTATGGGAATACCGGATAATTGGAAAAACCGGATTTGGACAGCTTTGCTTAGGTAAAATCATAAAAAATATGAAAGATGAAAACAGGAGAATGATATGGGATATAAAGAGATTTACCGGGACTCAAATGAACAGGCAAAAGAGCGTTTTTCGCTTGTGATGGAGCGGATTGCAGGGATTGCGGAAGAGACTGATGTGCCGGAAGTATATGAGGATTATTTTAAAAAGACCGCAGCTTTTTTACTGCAATTAAAAGAGATTGTAACAAAAGCAGAAGAAGACTCACTAAAGGCGGCATCTTTAACGGAGTGTGAAGAGCTGAATAAAGCGTTATATGAGGATATTATTCCGGAAAATTATGCGAAAAGCTATGGAAATCCGGCTTATGCAGCAGAAAAGCTTGGATTGGAATATGGACAGATTTTATCGGCATTGTATGCAGAATGCAGAAAAAACATTACGGATGCATTTGCCGGAAAGAAAATGAATGTTACTATTGCGGCAGAGCTTTTTGTAGAAATTTATAATTATTTTGAGGACAAAGAGAGCATTGATAAAAATGCAATTGAACAGGCAATTTACTGGTATTTCCATGATTACAGTGAAATTTTTATCGGGGATTACCTGCGTGAGATAGTAGATTTTGAGGAAGACTTCTTATACCAGATTGTCATGAAGGCAGACCTTAACGATTCCCGCTATCTGTATTGGTACGGACAGCATATTGGTGCAAATGAAACTGGCATTTCAGAATTTTTAAATGCAATGTCCGAAGAGGAAATACAGGCAATGGCAGATACTTACACGGAGGGCTACCGCATTGGTTTTGCATCAACCGGAAAAGATTTGTCAAAGAAAACAACTGCACAGGTGCGCTATCCAATCGGTTTTGAGCGCATGGTACGTGCAGCAGTAAAAAATCTGGAAAAATTGAATTTAAAAGTAACCATGTGTGCTTATTCTACCGCTGCAAACAAACAGTATGATTACGACCACAAAGAAGACAAGGCTTTATACTATGACAAGGCGTATGTAGAACGACGTCTTGAGGTTATGAAGACGACCTTTGAAGAGCTGAAAAAAGAAGCAAACGGACAGGCAGGACCAGCTGTAATTGAAGTGTTTGGGGAAACACCATTTTCACCGGAGACAAAGAAAGAAGTCCTGAAATTAAACGAAAAACAGCAGCAGTTAAGCGTTTATGATATGAGCATGTCCGGACAGATTACAAACCAGTACATTATCGGCGAGGAGCGGAGCTTTACCATTATCGCTTATCCGGTGCCGGAAATCGGAGAAAAGTTTAAAGAAATTTTTGCAGAAACAGTAAAAATTAATACGTTAGATTATACCCTCTACCAGAACATGCAGCAGAAGATTATTGATGTGTTAGATACTGCAGAGAAAGTACACATCACCGGTAAAAATGGCAACAAGACAGACCTTTATGTTTCTATCTGGCCGTTAAAAGATGCAGTAAAAGAAACCGCATTTGAAAACTGCGTAGCAGATGTAAACATTCCGGTAGGTGAAGTCTTTACCTCCCCGGTATTAAAGGGAACAACAGGAAAACTGTTTGTCAGCCAGGTTTACTTAAATGAATTAAAATATTTAAACCTTGAAATTGATTTTGAAGATGGTGTAATAAAAGACTACACCTGTACGAACTTTGAAAAAGAGGAAGAATGTAAAAAATATATCAAGGAAAATGTATTGATGAACCATGATACCCTTCCAATGGGTGAGTTTGCGATCGGAACGAACACAACGGCTTACCGTATGGCAAGAGATTTTGATATTGCAGACAAGCTTCCGATTTTGATTGCGGAAAAGACAGGTCCTCATTTTGCGGTTGGTGATACATGCTATTCCCACGAAGAAGATATGGTAACTTATAACCCGGATGGAAAGCAGATTGTTGCAAGGGAGAACGATTTCTCAAGATTAAGAAAAGAAGATATGGGCAAGGCATACTTTAACTGCCATACCGATATCACCATTCCTTATGATGAACTTGATAAAATTACCGCTATCCGCAAAGATGGAACAACAGAAGATATTATTTCCGATGGACGTTTTGTGCTTGACGGAATTGAAGAATTGAATATTCCTTTGGACAGGTAAAAGCAGAAAGCTGTGTTGGGAAAAAAATTTCCTGATACAGCTTTTATAAATGTACATAATAAAACAAATAACAATTATTAATTGGACTTCTAAAACAAACCATATTATAATCAGATTATGATATTATTGAGTGATTTAATCACGATATATTGGAACTACAGTTTTTTATGATTTCAAAAATAAAGGAGACGAATATCATGGCAAAAGTTGGTATTGTAATGGGCAGTGACTCAGATATGCCGGTTATGGCGAAAGCGGCAGATATATTAGAAAAGCTGGGAATTGATTATGAGATGACAATTATCTCGGCACATCGTGAACCGGACGTTTTCTTTGAATATGCAAAAACGGCGGAGAGTAAGGGCTTTAAAGTAATTATTGCCGGAGCAGGAATGGCAGCACATCTGCCGGGTATGTGTGCCGCAATTTTTCCAATGCCGGTCATTGGTATTCCAATGCATACCACTTCTTTGGGCGGAAGAGACTCTTTATATTCCATCGTTCAGATGCCGTCCGGAATTCCGGTTGCAACGGTTGCAATTAACGGTGGGGCAAACGCAGGACTTCTAGCTGCCAAAATTCTTGCAACTTCAGATGAAGCATTATTAGAGAGACTGAAAGCTTACTCAAAAGATTTAAAAGAGCAGGTTCAGGCGAAAGACGCAAGATTGCAGGAAGTTGGATACAAAAATTACTAAAAGGTCGAATGATTAGGAAAAATAAAATTCAAGGAGAATAAAAATGGATTACAAGAACGCAGGTGTGGATATTGAAGCTGGATACGAATCAGTAGAATTAATGAAAGAATATGTAAAAGAGACAATGCGCCCGGAAGTTTTAGGTGGACTGGGCGGATTTTCCGGTGCATTTTCCATGGAAGCAATCAAAGGAATGGAAGAACCGGTTCTTTTATCCGGAACAGACGGATGTGGAACAAAAGTAAAACTTGCGTTCCTTTTGGATAAACACGATACAATCGGTATTGACTGTGTTGCAATGTGTGTAAACGATGTTGCCTGTGCAGGCGGTGAACCATTATTTTTCTTAGATTATATCGCATGCGGGAAAAACTATCCGGAGAAAATTGCGACGATTGTAAGTGGCGTTGCAGAGGGCTGCAAGCAGTCCGGCTGTGCTTTAATTGGCGGTGAGACAGCAGAACATCCGGGACTTATGCCGGAGGAGGAATATGACCTGGCAGGATTTACCGTAGGTGTGGTAGATAAAAAAGACATTATAACCGGAGAAGATTTAAAAGCCGGTGATGTGCTTATCGGTATGGCATCTACCGGTGTACATTCCAACGGATTTTCTCTTGTAAGAAAAATCTTTAAAATGGACAAAGAAACCTTAAATACATATCATGAAGAACTCGGAAAAACATTAGGAGAAGCACTTTTAGCTCCAACTAGAATTTATGTGAAGGCATTAAAAAATGTAAAAGAAGCCGGAGTGCGTATAAAAGCATGCAGCCATATCACAGGCGGCGGTTTTTATGAGAATGTTCCAAGAATGCTGCCGGAAGGCAAACATGCAGTCATTAAAAAAGACAGCTACGAGGTTCCACCTATCTTTAAAATGATGGCAAGAGAAGGACAGGTTGAGGAACATATGATGTATAATACTTATAATATGGGAATTGGCATGATTATTGCGGTAAATCCTTCCGATGTGGAAAAAACAATGGAAGCAATGAAAGCAGCCGGCGATACACCATATGTGATCGGTGAGATCAAGGATGGCGAAAAAGGAGTAACTTTATGCTGAAAGTAGCAGTTTTAGTATCTGGCGGCGGAACGAATTTGCAGGCGATTTTAGATGCAATAGACAACGGAACCATCACGAATGCAAAAGTAGAAGTTGTCATCAGTAATAATAAAAATGCGTATGCCTTAGAGCGGGCGAAAAATCATGGGATAGATGCAATCTGTATTTCTCCGAAGGATTTCGAAACAAGGGATGCATTTAACAGCGTTTTTCTGGAAAAATTAGACGCTTACCAGCCCGACTTGATCGTACTTGCCGGATTTTTAGTCGTTATTCCGGAAATGATGATAAAAAAATATGAAAACCGCATCATCAACATTCACCCGTCGTTAATTCCGTCTTTTTGCGGAAAAGGTTATTACGGTTTAAAGGTGCATGAGGGTGTGTTAAACCGTGGCGTAAAAGTAACAGGTGCAACCGTTCATTTTGTGGATGAGGGAACCGACACAGGACCTATCATTTTGCAGAAGGCAGTGGAAGTACAACAGGATGACACACCGGAAATTTTGCAGCGCCGTGTCATGGAAGAGGCGGAGTGGATAATCATGCCAAAGGCGATTGACCTTATTGCAAATGGAAGAGTGTCTGTTGTGGACGGAAAAGTAAGAATTTCCTGATATAAAATGAGAAAACAAGGAGAACGCATATGAAAGTATTAGTAGTAGGAAGCGGCGGCAGGGAGCATGCAATCTGTACAAGTGTGGCTAAGAGCCCGCGTGTGGATAAAATCTACTGTGCACCGGGAAATGCAGGAATTGCAGCACTTGCAGAGTGTGTGCCAATCGGTGCGATGGAATTTGATAAATTAGTTGCTTTTGCGAAAGAAAAAGAAATAGATTTTACAATTGTAGGAATGGATGACCCACTGGTAGGCGGAATTGTTGATGTGTTTGAGGCAGAAGGGCTTAAGGTATTCGGACCGAGAAAAAATGCGGCAATCTTAGAAGGCTCAAAGGCATTTTCAAAAGATTTAATGAAAAAATACAACATTCCAACCGCTGCATATGAAAATTTCACCGACCCGGCGGAAGCACTTGCATATC
Source organism: uncultured Roseburia sp. (assembly GCA_934307185.1). Taxonomy (GTDB): domain Bacteria; phylum Bacillota; class Clostridia; order Lachnospirales; family Lachnospiraceae; genus Roseburia. The sequence goes on along the minus strand of CAKRCJ010000042.1, from coordinate 447 downwards.
TTGAGACTGCCAAAATGCCAATCGTTTTAAAGGCAGACGGACTTGCCCTTGGAAAAGGTGTTTTAATCTGCAACACGTTAGAGGAGGCAAAAGCCGGTGTCAAAGAAATCATGGAAGATAAAAAGTTCGGAACTGCAGGAAATACCATGGTAATTGAAGAATTTATGACAGGCCGTGAGGTTTCCGTTTTATCTTTTGTAGATGGAAATACTATTCAGATTATGTCCTCGGCACAGGATCACAAACGTGCAAAAGATGGTGATAAAGGACTTAATACCGGAGGAATGGGTAATTTTTCACCTAGTCCGTTCTATACAAAAGAAGTGGACGAGTTCTGTAAAAAATATATTTATCAGCCGACAGTGGATGCGATGGCAGCAGAGGGCAGACCATTTAAAGGAGTTATTTTCTTCGGACTGATGTTAACTGCGGACGGACCGAAGGTGT
>CAKRCJ010000041.1 GCA_934307185.1 uncultured Roseburia sp. | reverse complement strand
GTCTTGTCGTCAAATGGAATATGTACCTCTTTTTCTTCGCCAGGTGCTAAAGTCACTCTTGCAAAACCCTTTAATTCCCGAACCGGGCGGAAAATAGTTTCTGACTGTTTTCCAACATAAAGCTGTGCAATTTCAGTTCCTTCGACTGCTCCGGTATTTTTTATCGTAAAGGTTACACCGTTTTCGTCTACAGAAAGATTATTGTAGGTAAATGTAGTGTAGCTCAAACCATATCCGAATGGAAAACGTACTTTTTTCCCAACTGTTGTATAATAGCGGTATCCTACATAAAGTGCTTCACGATACTCACTGCTGCGTTCCTTACTTGGATAGTAACGATATGCCGGTGTATCTTCGTAATGCAATGGATATGTTTCATTTAGTTTACCGGATGGGCATACTTTTCCGGTAAGAACATTCATGACTGCAGACGCGCCTGCCTGACCACCCAGGTATCCATGTACAATTCCCTGAACATAATCAAACCACGGCATTTCAATGGAAGATCCTGCTGAAAGAACAACAACGACATTGGAATTTACTGCTGTAATTTCGTCAATTAACTCATTCTGAGCCTGTGGCATATGCATATGGGTACGGTCAAGTCCTTCTGATTCACTTATTTCGTCTAATCCTGCAAATACAAGAACAACATCCGCATTTTTTGCCGCTTCCACTGCTGCTTTTGCAAGTGCTGCATTTGGTTTACGGTTGCGGATATAACCTTGCTCATAAGCTGTCATGGTAAGACCGCTGTCCCCAATCACATCTAATATAGATTCCGGCTGTTTAGTCGGGTTGACAAGGGATGAGCCTGCGCCCTGATAACGCGGGGTTTTTGCAAAATCACCGATGACTGCCACTTTTGTGCCAGGTTTTAACGGAAGAATATTGTTATTATTTTTTAATAATACAACACTTTCCTCTGCTGCTTTTCTTGCCAGTGCATGATGTCTCTCAATGTCAAATTTTGTTCCTTTTCCATCAACTGTCGCCTGATGTGTTGCAAAAACAACATTTAACAACTCGTCTAAACGCTGGTCTAATACTTCTTCCGGTAATGTGCCGTCTTTTACCGCACGAACAATGTCCCTCATGCCTGATTTTCCAGTTCCAGGCATCTCCAGATGACTTCCATTCATAACACCGAGCGCATGGTCATTGCTTCCGCCCCAGTCGGAGACAACATATCCGTCAAATCCCCACTCGTCCACAAGAATTTCCTGTAACATATGGCGGTTCTCATTCGCATAAACACCATTAATCTCGTTGTAGGAAGACATAATGGATTTGGATTTTCCTTCCTTAATCGCAATTTCAAATCCAGTCGTATAGATTTCTCTAAAAGTACGTTCGTCTACAACCGAATCACTTGCCATACGGCGAAGCTCCTGGCTGTTTGCCGCAAAATGCTTCGGGCAGGCAGAAATTCCTTTACTCTGAATTCCTTTGACATAGGCTGCTGCCATTTTTCCTGCATGATATGGATCCTCGGAAAAATACTCAAAGTTACGTCCGCAGAGCGGGCTTCTCTTGATATTAAGTCCCGGTCCTAAGATGACATTTACGTCCATTGTCACTGCTTCTTCCGCAAGTGCCACACCGATTTCTTCCCCCAGCTTTTCATCCCAACTGTTTGCAATCGTTGCCGCAGTCGGGAAACAGGTTGCCGGAAGGCTGGCATTTAATCCGAGGTGGTCTCCTGCGCCTGCCTGGCGTCTTAATCCGTGAGGTCCATCAGACATTGCCATTGAAGGTATTCCGTATTTCTCAAAGTCTACAGTTTCCCATGTATTTTTTCCAGACATCATAAGTGCTTTTTCTTCCAATGACATCTTCTTGATGATTTCCCCATATTTTAAACTCATTTTTTCGTTCTCCTCTATGCTTTTTGATAACTGACTAATATTTGTTAGTATGATGTTAGCACAGATTTTTTTGCTGATTGGAAAAATGGCACAAATGGTTGTTTTTTTTACATAAACTGTATCTGTAACAAAATTCTTTTTTTATTCCTCCACTCTCGTCTCACGAATAGCTTCCCTTACCCGAAGCACCATAGACGGCGATACGGATAATTCATCAAAGCCCATTTTAAGGAAGGTCGAAGTCAGTGTTGTGTCTGCACCAAGCTCTCCACAGATACCAACCCAGCAGCCATGCTTATGTCCGTTATCCACAACCATTTTTAACATACGAAGGATTGCCTCGTGATGTGAGTCATAAATATTGTCAAGCTTCGGGTTCTGGCGGTCAATTGCCAGTGTGTACTGTGTCAGGTCGTTGGTTCCGATGGAGAAAAAGTCTACTTCCTCTGCCAGCAAATCAGAAATCATAACAGCCGCCGGCGTCTCAATCATAATTCCGATTTCACAATCCTTATAAGAAATTCCTTCTTCGGTAAGTTCTGCCTTTACTTGTGCAATAACCGCTTTAATTTGTCTTACTTCTTTCACAGAAATAATCATCGGGAACATAATGGAAATTGTTCCATAATAGCTTGCACGGTAAATGGCACGGAGCTGTGTCTTAAAAATCTCCGGACGGTCAAGGCAGATACGAATGGCACGATAACCCATTGCAGGATTTTCTTCCTTATCCATATTGAAATAGTCTACCTGTTTATCCGCACCAATATCTAATGTACGAATGATGACTTTTTTTCCTGCCATATTTTCTGCAACGGTCTTATAGGCAGAAAACTGTGCTTCCTCACTCGGATAATCCTCAGACTCCAGATATAAGAACTCACTTCGGAAAAGTCCTATTCCGCCCGCATCATTGCTTAACGCATTCGCAACGTCTGCAACACCTCCGATATTTGCATAAAGATTGATTTTCTTTCCGTCTAAGGTGACATTCTCTTTTCCCTTTAACTCTAATAACAGACGCTTCTTATTCTCATCCTCGGCTTTTTTCGCCTGATATTTTTTCATTGTCTCTTCGTCCGGGTCAACATAAAGTGTTCCGGTATAACCGTCCACAATACCCATTTTTCTATCCACTTCATCAGAAAAATCAATTCCGATTAATGCCGGGATATTCATTGTTCTTGCAAGAATTGCTGTATGTGAATTGGTAGAACCATGTCTTGTTACAAAAGAAAGTACTTTTGACTTGTCTAACTGAACCGTCTCACTCGGTGCAAGGTCATCTGCAAGAAGAATAAATGGTTCGTCTCCGGTCATTGCGCCATGCTCTGCTCCCTGCAAAATAGAAATCACACGGTTGGAAATATCTTTTACATCTGCTGCTCTTTCCTTCATATAATCATCATCCATTGCTGCAAACATCTGTGAAAAATTATCCCCGGTTGATGCTACTGCAAACTCTGCATTTACTTCCTGTGTACGAATCATGTTGGTAATAGACTCCACGTAATCAAGGTCATCTAACATCATCTGATGTACTTCAAAAATCTGTGCATTTACTTCACCGACTTCTTTTACTGCTTTCTCGTAAAATCCCGCTAACTGCTCTTTTGCTGTTTCTTTCGCATCTGTAAAACGTTTGATTTCTTTTTCTACATCTGTAATTTTTTCACGTTTTACCTGATTTTCTTTTTTATTATAAATAGACAGTCGTCCAATCGCAATTCCGCCAAAAACACTTTTTCCCTCTAAAATCATTGTTCTACCTCCAAAATTTTTCCGACTAAACAGCTCTCATCTGATATGCAAATGGACTGCCGCCAAGCAGTCCATTTGCATTCGTTCTTACTTTACAGATTAGCCTCTAAAAATGCACTTAATTTCTGCATTGCTTCTTCTTCATTTTCACCATCTGTTCTTAATGTAATTTCCTGTCCGCATTTTACAGCGAGTCCCATTACTCCGAAAATACGTTTTGCATCAACTTCTTTTCCTTCTTTTTCAATTGTTACTTTACATGGAAATGCGGATGCCTCTTTTACAAATAATCCTGCTGGTCTTGCATGAATACCTTCTGCATCTTTAATCACATATTTAAATTCTTTCATTGTCTTTTTCTCCTTTTTTTATTTTTTTATGCTGCATTTTTCTTTAATACACCAAGTAATACGCATCCTACTACTGAACCAATCGCTAAGGATACAAGATATAATAACGGATTGCCTACGGTAAGGAATACGAAGATTCCACCATGTGGAGCCATTAATGTACAATTAAATGCCATAGATAATGCTCCTGCTACTGCTGAACCTGCCACACATGCCGGCAAAACATGAAGCGGATCGGAAGCTGCAAATGGAATTGCACCTTCTGTGATAAAGGAAAGTCCCATAATAAAGTTTGTAGGTCCTGCTTTTCTCTCATCTGCAGTAAATTTATTTTTGAAAATTAATGTTGCAAGTGCAATTGCGATTGGTGGAACCATACCACCTACCATAACTGCTGCCATAATATTGTAGTTTCCTGCTGCAATAGAAGCTGTACCAAATACATAAGCTGCTTTGTTGACCGGACCACCCATATCAACAGACATCATACCTCCCAGTAATGCTCCAAGTAAAATAGCACTTGCTCCGTTCAAACCGTTTAAGCCGTTATTGATTAATGTATTTAATGCTCCGATTGGAGGTTCAACTACATAAGTCATCAGCACACCGACAATAAAAATACCACATAACGGATAAATCAATACTGGTTTTGTACCCTCTAAGCTGTCTGGAAGCTTATTACAGATTTTCTTTAATAATAATACTACATAACCTGCCAAAAAGCCAGCTACAAGTGCTCCAAGGAAACCAGAAGTTCCATTTGCTGCAATTGCTCCACCAACAAAACCAACAGCAAGACCGGGACGGTCTGCAATACTCATCGCAATAAATCCGGCTAAAATCGGAAGCATAAAGCCAAATGCCACACCACCAATTGATTTAAACATTGCTGCCATCGGTGTAATCGTACCAAAATTCGATCTCTGGTCCAGTGGAAGTGAATTTAAGTCTACCGAAAAACCATCAATCAAAAATGCGATTGCAATTAAAATACCACCACCAACTACGAATGGAAGCATATGGGAAACACCATTCATCAGATGCTTGTAAATCTGATGTCCCAGACTGTCTTTTCCTTCCTCGGCGTCATCCGCTTCTACTGCTCCGTCTGCCTGATAAATTGCGGCGTGACCGTTCATCGCTTTCTCAAGCAGTTCTTCTGACTTACTAATTCCGTCTGCAACCTTACACTGAATAACCGGCTTTCCTGCAAAACGGTCCATCGGAACCTGTGTATCTGCTGCAACAATAATACAGTCGGCTTCTGCAATCTCTGCCTTTGTGAGAACATTTTTCGCACCACCGGAGCCTCTTGTCTCAACTTTTATTCTACATCCAAGCTCTTTTGCTTTCTTCTCCAAAGCCTCTGCTGCCATATAAGTATGTGCTATTCCAGTCGGGCAGCCGGTAACTGCAAGAATAAATTTTTCACCGGAAACAGGTGCTTCTGCTGCTTTTTCTGCTTCCTTCTTTTCTTCCTCTGCATCCTTCTCATTCTCAGCTTCATCAATTACTTTTAAGAACTCATCTACTGTTTTCGCATTGCGGAGTCCGTCAGTAAAATTCTCATCCATGAGCAAAACGGATAATTTGCTTAAAACATCCAGATGTACATTTTCTTTCGTGTCTGGTGCTGCAATCAAAAAGATAAGGTTTACTTTCTCACCGTCTAACGAGTCAAAATCTACTCCGTCCGGTACAACCATTGCTGCAAGTCCCGGTCTTTTTACGGAGTCGGATTTGCAGTGCGGAATTGCAATTCCCTCTCCAATTCCAGTTGTGCTTTCCTCTTCTCTTGCGTAGACACCTTTCCGGTAAACTTCCACATCACTGATTTTTCCGCTCTTTGCCATCAAATCAACCATCTTGTCAAGAGCTTCTTTTTTACCTGTCGCTTTTCCCTGTAATTCGATACTTTCCGCTGCGAGCAAGTCTCTGATTCTCATTTGAAAAATCCTCCTTTTTTTACTTTTCCCCAACAAATAGTTTCTTATTTGTATCTAATAAAGCAAGTACCTCTGCTTTTGTAGCCAGTTCCTCGGAAAATGCAGATGCACTTCCGGTACATACACCCATCTGAAAAGCTTTGTCATAGCTGTTATTCTCCAGATAACCTGCTAAAAATCCTGCTACCATGGAGTCTCCCGCTCCAACTGAATTTACAACTTTTCCCTTCGGTGCCTCTGACTGATAAATGCTTCCGTCCTCTGCCACAAGCACTGCTCCGTCCCCTGCCATGGAGACAAGAACATTTCTTGCACCCTTTTCCTGCATCTTTTTCGCATAAGTGATAACATCTGCCTTGCTTTCAATCTTCACACCGAAAATCTCTCCAAGCTCATGATTGTTCGGTTTAATCAGAAATGGATGATATTGCAAAACATTTACCAGCAAATCTTTGGTTGCATCCACAGCAATCTTTAAATCTTTTCCCTGTAAATGCTTCATAATATCCATATACATGGAACCCGGCATCACATCCGGAATACTTCCTGCAAGTACAAGAATATCTCCGTCTGACAAAGTATCTAACTTTTCATAAAGCTTTTTAATATCTGCGTCCCCGATTGCCGGTCCCTGTCCGTTAATCTCAGACTCTTCATTGGAACGAAGTTTGACATTAATTCTTGAAATGCCTTTTTCTACCTTAATAAAATCTGTTCGAACTCCTTTTTCTTCTAACAATTCCTGTATTCTGTTTCCGGTAAATCCTGCTAAAAATCCAAGTGCTGTGTTTTCATATCCAAGATTTTTTAATACCATGGAAACATTAATTCCTTTTCCACCTGGAAAAATAATCTCATCCTTTGTGCGATTTACAATGCCACATGTAAAATTATCTACGGTAACAATGTAGTCTAAGGATGGATTAAATGTAACTGTGTAAATCATTTTATTGGTTCCTTTCTTAAAATTCTTTATTCTGCGTTTATCACATTCTTGCATTTTTTATATGCAGAAAGATTGAGGTCTGTTGTAATGACGGTTGCGCTGTCAAATGGTGCAAATGTCACGCTTGAAATCTGGTTGAACTTGCTTTCATCTGCCAGAATATAACGCTGTTTGCAGTTCTCCATAGATTTCTTTTTTACCATTGCCTCTTTTAACTCCGGTGTTGAATAACCTTTTTGAAGACTCACACCATTAGCTCCCCAGAAGCCTTTTGTAAAATTATATTTTTCAAGAGCTGTAACTGCTTCTTCCCCGACAATTGCCTCGGTAATTGCCTTAAATTCACCACCTAAAAGATAAACAGTAAATCCACGCTCCGCCAGCCGTTTTGCATGACTGATTGCATTGGTCACAAATACGGCCTGACGGCTTGTGATATATTCAATCATAAGCTCTGTCGTCGTTCCGGCATCCAGATATACAAAATCACCGGAAGTGATAAGCTCTGCCGCATATTGTGCAATCCGGTTTTTTGCATCCCGGTTCTTCTCCTTGCGGCTGATAACATTATCATCCTTTGTGCTGTATGCAACTGCTTTTAAAATCGCACCACCATGGACCTTCGTCAACTGACCGTTGGCATCTAGTGTATTCAAATCCCTTCGTATTGTAGATTCCGATGCATCAAGCTCTGTCATAAGCTGCTGAACCGTTACACTTCCCATACTTTCTAGTATGGATAAAATCTTCGCAAATCTTTCCTCCGTCAGCATTTATTTCTCCTCCATTTTCCGTCAACATCATTCAAGTCCGTTCATCTTTATAACTGAATTATAAAATCTTTTTCCGTCACAGTCAATCATATTCCGTCAAAATCATTCACAAAATTAACTTTCTGAAATTGTGCAGATTTTACAAAGTAAGTTCCTCTGGTACAAAAAAGAGGTGGAACAAACAAAACTGTTTATTCCATCTCTTTTTTAAACCGGTCAATTGCCGCTAATATTTTGAAGCTCTCAATCATGACAACCTCTGCGTTTCTTGTTTTAAATTTCCGCACCATTTCCTCAAATGGAAGCCCTGCGATATAGCAGCGCAGCGCCATAATGATTGCGCTGTGCGTCACAATGAGCACATCGCTGTTCTCTTTTTTTATGATGCATTCCATCGTCTCTAATGTACGCTTCACCACATCGTTGTAGCTTTCCCCGCCTGGTGTTTTTGCAAAACGACGGTCTTTTCTCCACTCCTGGTACTCCTCACTATTTTCACGCTCAATAATACGCCAGTTTGAGCCTTCCCATTTACCAAGGTTCATCTCTATCAGACCGTCCATTGCTATACATTCTGCATGAAGCGCTTCCGCAGCAATCTGCGCTGTCTTCGCGGCACGAAGCTGTGGTGAATGATATACATGCTTCACCGATACTTTCTCCTCCACCAGCCGATTTGCTAATTCCTTCGCCTGACGAATTCCGTTATCATTCAGCGGAATATCTGTTTTTCCCTGAATTTTTTTCTTCACATTCCAATCTGTTTCACCATGACGTACAAAATATAACTTCATCGCTTAACCCTTTTCCTCAAAAGTATCTTTTGTTAAAAACAGCACCATCTGTATCTCGTCCCTGTAAGTTCCGTCTTTTAACTTAAACGCATGTGGCTCCCTGCCCCATTCTTTAAAACCCAGTTGTCGGTATAAATGTATCGCTCCCATATTGTCATCAAACACACCAAGGTTAAGCTGCTCTAACCCTGTCGTTTTTGTAGCTTGTATGGCTTGCTCCATCATAATGCGTCCTAGCCCCATTCCGCAGTATTCCTGTAAAATGAAAATTCCGATTCCCGCCTTATGGCGGAACTTGATGTGACTTCCGTCTTTTGCAACTATAACACAGCCAATCATCTTATCCACATCAAAGGCACCGAGTAAAAACTCATCTTCCCTCTGCAACGTAATCTCTATCATATTCTTTGCAATTTCCGGCGTCATATAATTTTCCTCGGGATATCGCGCAAGAAAATAAGTCTCCCCGTAAGTAATCCTTCTTATATCCGTAAATGTCTGCGCATCCTTTTCCGCCAGACTTCGCAATACAATCGTTTTTCCGTGAATATTCACTTCTTTTTTCTCAATCTGCATGTTTCTCACTCTCCCTGGCAAATGTTTCAATTAATGCTTCATCTTCTTCTAAAAATTCTGCTATTTCTTTTACTGACATGCCACGATTTAATTTTTTCTCAACAATAGACTGTAATTTTGCATGCTCTCCCTGTTCAATCCCTTGCTGTATTCCTTGCTGTATTCCTTGTTGCATTCCTTGTTGTATTCCCTCCTGTATTCCCTGTTGTAATCCCTGTTGCAATCCTTGCTGCAATCCCTCCTGTATGGCTGCCTCTGCCTGCCGCTTCGCTGACTCCATCATCCATTTATGGTCCCGAAACGCCTTCTGTCTCTGCTCATACTCAATCCTTTTCTTCTGACTTGCACTCAGTTTCTTCAGTTCTTCGTATGCTTCTTCAATGTATTCATCCTTTTCCGCCACTTCCTCTAGCTCCTCTCTGCTTCTGCTGCCGAAAAAACGCATCCATCGAATAATTCCTTCTTCATTTTCGCTCTCCGGAGGCAGTTTGCCTAATTCAAAAACATGAATTTCCATCAGGTCTGTATATATTTTTCCGGTTTCCACATCACAAAATGAAATCTTATGATACCATTTTTCATCATCCGGGAAATGAATAAAATCCAATATGCTTACATGGATACACTTCTTTAATTCTTCATAAGAGTCTCCTCTTTCAATTTGTTCTATATACATTTTACTTAGATAAAATACTACTCTGTTCGACCACAAATCAAACTTGGCAACCTGCATCTCAAAATTAATTTTTGTTTCGTCCTTCAATTTTACGCGCACGTCCATAATTCCAAGCTTATCATCTGCGTACTCTCTCCGCAGGTGCGTCGGTAATAATTCTGTACTCTCAATTTCTTCCGGTGCTTTATTTAATAATGATGCAATAATCCCTTTTCTTATTTTAGCATATCCCTCCCCCGCAAAAAAGATTTTTTCCTTTTTATTTCTTTTAATATTTTCGTGTGATTGTTGCTTCATCTCTGGAATTATATTTGAATATAAACTTTGAAAATAGGCCATTGATATGATTTAGATATTTGTAAAAAGTTATAGAATTAACTTTTTAAACTTAAAATATAGTAAAATATATCATATATTATGTATAAAAGCAAACATTTCTTACAATTTTTTCATAAAGTAGAACTTCCGTTTTGACAAGAACGGACTTCACTGCGTTACAGCAGATGGCAAATTTAAAATGGCTTTATTATTAGTTTTGGAATAAATTGTGCTTTACCTCTTTTTATGCTATGATTTTTTTACTATCATAGGAAAAATGAGTTAGCTCCAAATATTTTAAGTCATGATAGCCCAGAATACCATTAGGAGAATTAAAAATGTCTAAGAAAATAAACTATTCTGAATTGTTAAAAGAAACTCTCATTTTAACTGCCGCTGTCGCGATTATTGCTGCCGCTGTATTCTTTTTTCTTGTACCTAGCCACGCATCTGTCAGCAGTATATCCGGTCTCGGCATTGTACTTTCCAATTTTATTCCTTTGCCACTTTCAGCAATTACTATGATTTTAAATGTTGTGCTGTTAATCATCGGATTTTTTACCTGCGGAAAAGAATTTGGCGTAAAAACAGTTTATACCAGTATTCTGTTACCTCTTTTCCTTGGACTTTTTGAAATTATTTTTCCTGATTACACCTCAATCACCGGAAGCCAGGAATTAGATGTTCTATGCTATATTTTAGTTGTCAGTGTGGGGTTAAGTATTTTGTTTAACAGAAATGCCTCTTCCGGCGGACTGGATATTGTTGCTAAAATTATGAATAAATATCTGCACATGGAGCTTGGCAGAGCCATGTCCCTTTCCGGTATGTGTGTTGCATTATCTGCCGCACTTGTGTATGACAAGAAAACAGTTGTGCTCAGTATTTTGGGAACATACTTTAATGGTATTATTCTGGATCATTTTATTTTCAGCCACGACATCAAACGCCGTGTCTGCATTATTACCGAAAAAGAAGAACCGCTCCGCCAGTTTATTCTGAATGATTTGCACAGTGGTGCCACAATTTACGAATCAATTGGTGCCTATAATATGCAGAAAAAGAATGAGATAATTACAATTGTAGATAAATCTGAATACCAGAAATTAATGAATTATATGAGCCACGAAGACCCACAGGCTTTTATCACGGTATATACCGTATCTGACATACGATATCAGCCAAAGCTATAAAATAAGGGACTGTTGCATTATACTTAATGCAACAGTCCCTTATTTTTATTTTCCATACTTAAATTCAATATAATTTAAAATCAGTTCTACCGTCTTTTCAACCCCAATTTTTCCGGTATCAATGCAGAGGTCATATTCCGTTCCATCGCCCCATTTTGTCGCAGTGCACTGTTCCTGAAAAGCAGCACGTTTTTCATCTACTTCCTGAATTGTTTTTTCTGCTTCTTTCTCAGACAGATTATCGCGTTTTTCAATTCTCTTTTTCCGGATTTCCTTATCCGCATGAAGATATACGGAAACGCACTCTGCGTCGTCTTTATAAATATAATTTGCACATCTTCCGATAATGATGCATGATTTATCTTCCGTAAGCTCTTTTACAAATTTAATATATCTTTCCCTCGGATTGTGGCTGCCGGAACCATAACTTAAAACAATGCTGTACAAAAAACTGTCTATTGGCTTCTCATTTAAAAAGTTTGCATTCTCATCATATACATTTCTTGCTTTTGAGTCTTCCACAAATCTCTTTTTATCAAAAATCTCCATTCCAAGTTTTTCTGCTAAAAGGTCAGCGACTTCATGACCTCCGCTTCCACATTGTCTGGCAATTGTTATTTTCATACTGACATCTTCTTTCCATACAAATTTTTGGCTTCTTAATCTATCATATCATATACAAAAACACCCGGCAGCACTTTCTGTCATATCAGAAGCTCGCTCTCCGGGCATTTTTCTTATTGTATTATTTTGCAATATCGAGACGGACCAAAGCCTTACGAAGTGCAAATTCGGCACGTTTTACATCAATCGCCTCTGTCTTATTCGCGAGACGTTCTTCCGCACGTTTCATTGCTGCTTCTGCACGACCTTTATCAATCTCATCCGGCCATTCTGCAATCTCTGCAAGAAGGGTTACTTTATCTGGCAGAATCTCTGC
>CAKRCJ010000040.1 GCA_934307185.1 uncultured Roseburia sp. | reverse complement strand
CTTTTTTATCTCCAGCTTCAGAATTGGATACAATACATAACTTCATGCCTGGTTTTACGTCCTGGATACCCATAAATCCGCCAACACCAAGCTCTTCCATCAGTTTTCCGACAACATTTTCAATCTCTGCCGCACTTTCTACACTGGCATCGTATTTGCCTAACATGGTCTTTGTGGTTAGTTCAGCTTCACTGATACTTTCTGTCATAATCTGCATAACTTCTCCAACTTCATCCATATTATTGGCAAGTGTCTGGTTGGAGGTTTCCACTTCTTTTACCGCAGAATTTACAATTTTAATATTCTTTCCAAGTGTTACCGTATCGGTGGTAATATTTGTAACACTTTTATTAACAGCGGAAACTTTTTCCATATTTAACTGGATTAAATTTACAGTTTCACTGATGGATTCCAACATTTTTTCAGAGGTTTCTTCCAGACGGGAGAGTGCCTGCATAATGCTTGTGGAGGAGGACTGGGTTCCACTGCTTAAGTTACGGATTTCATCAGCGACAACGGCAAAGCCTTTGCCGGCTTCTCCGGCTCTGGCAGCTTCAATGGAAGCGTTTAGGGCAAGAAGATTTGTCTGGGAGGTAATTTCTTCGATAGTACTGGTTTCGTCTTTTACATTCTTAAATTCTTTTCTGAAATTTATAAGAATTTGTTCGATCTGTGAGGAAAGCTGTGACATTTTATCGGTAACAGTAACAACCTCATTTAATTCCTGTACACTGCCATTTGCATGTTCAACGGAGCCATTGATAAGCTCTACCACCTGTTCCATGAGTCCGGCAACATTTTTTACCTGGGTATCAATCACTCGTGTCATCTCGATGGAGGAGACCGTTTTATCATTTAACACATTATTATTGTCAGAAAGCTTTCGCATATCTTTTACGACATTGCCTGCACCGACCTTGTTTTCATCGGCTAATTCGCGGACAACTGTTACACCGTCTACAATTGAATTGCTGGCATCTTTTACCTGTTCAACGGTCTGAACGACACGGGCAAGATTTCCTTCAATCGTAGAGGTTAATTCACCGTCAGACTCTACCAGGTGGCGGATTGCCATATTTGTGCAGCCATAGCAGCACAGTACAATTGCAAACTGCAATGCACACTCCGGACTGGAAACATAGTCCATCATTCCTTTGACAAGACCTTTATAGAGGTTGCTTGAAAAAAGTATAAAGAGTGTAATCCACATCATAGTTCTCACAAATTTAGGGTCTTTGTATAGAATTAATATGGAAATTAACGGTAAAATTAATACAAAAGAAAACTGATCTAAGGAAGTCCAGGCGACAATCGAGTAAAACAGGAGGTATCCCATACCAATCATCCATTTATAGCGTTTGTTGTCCATACCTGTAATCCGGAGAATAATCCGGCTTGCAATATAGTCTGACCAGCCGACTACCATTGACAGAATAAAGAAATTCATTGACAGGTCACCAACGAATACTTTTGCACCATAGTATGCAGTTACAATAAACATTAATATAATCCAGGTAATACCGGCTCTTTTGTTTGCCTTCGCCCTGAAAAAGGCCTCATCATATTCTTTCATTTGTTTTCCCTTCTGGATATGGAACAGAAATAATTACTGTTCATTATCCCCATAGCTTGTATCCTCATGGAGATTTGGAATCATATCAATACCGCGATTCGAATCTCCTTCGACACTTTTTCCAAAGTGATAATCATTGCCAGGTAAAATGGCATTTAATAAAACTCCTGCAATTGCGGCAATCGCAAGCGAGGTTAATGTAATATCGGTACCGGCAACGCTAAAAGTAAGACCATCGGTAAAACCAAGACCGCAGACAAAGATTACACCGGCAATAATCAGGTTGCGTGATTTTGTAAAATCAACATGATTTTCCACTACATTTCGTACACCGATAGCAGAAATCATACCGTAAAGCATAAAGCTGACACCACCGATAATTGCGGATGGCATGGAGCCGATAACCTCTGCCATTTTGGGAATAAAGCTTAAAATAATGGCATAACATGCTGCAATACGGATAACCTTTGGGTCATGTACTTTGCTTAATTCAAGTACACCGGTATTTTCTCCGTAAGTAGTATTTGCAGGACCACCGACAAGTGCGGAAAGGGCTGTTGCAAGACCATCACCGATTAAGGTGCGGTGAAGTCCGGGGTCTTCGATGAAATTTTCACCAACAGTTGCAGAAATGGCTGACATATCGCCAATGTGCTCCATCATGGAGGCGAGAGCAATTGGAGCCATGACTAAAATGGCGGAAATATTAAATTTGCAAAGTGAAAATTTTGGGATTCCAATCCATGCAGCAGAAGCAATATTCGTAAAGTCAAGAATTGCGGAACCGTCTGCATTTGTCATCCCAAAAGCATTAAAAATCAATGCAGCAGCATACGAAATAACAACGCCCATGAGAATTGGAATAATCTTAAACATTCCTTTTCCCCAGATATTAAATACGATAATAGTCGCAAGTGCAATAAATGCGAGAAGCCAGTTCGTGGAAGCATTACTTACGGCAGAACCTGCAAGGCTTAAACCGATACAGATAATGATAGGACCTGTGACTACAGGTGGAAGGAACCGCATTACTTTCTTTACACCGGCAAGCTTAATAATTAATGCAAGGATAAGATAAAGTAAACCGGCAACAACAATACCGCCACATGCATAGGAAAGCTTGTCTGCATTTGACATATCAGCAAAAACACCGGTATCAAGATTGGCAATTGTTGCGAATCCACCTAAAAAGGCAAATGAAGAACCTAAGAAAGCAGGAACCTTAAATTTGGAACAAAGGTGGAAAAACAATGTTCCTACCCCGGCACAGATTAATGTGACCTGAACATGAAGAACATCTTCACCAAAATAGCTGTTTACTAAAATTGGTACAAGAATTGTTGCACCAAACATGGCAAACATGTGCTGCAAGCCTAAGATTAACATTTTGGGAATGCCAAGAACACTGGCGTCACGGATGACTCCGCTTTTTTCATTCATAACAAAATTCCTCCTTAAATATAGCCGCAGTTTTACAAACGACCTCAAATTAATTTATTATAGCATGAAAGCAGGGGAAAACACAACGAAAAATAAAGAGAGCCACTACTTGAATGGAGAAATCAATCCGTGGTACAATAACGGACAGTATGTAGTTGAGAAAGAAAGGAATTGCAATGGATATTATTTTAAAAATTGCCGAAGAGCTTGGAATTAAGAAAAACCAGGCAGAGGCAGCAGTAAAGCTTATTGATGAGGGAAACACTATTCCTTTTATTGCAAGATACCGCAAAGAGGTGACCGGTTCATTAAATGATGAGATACTCCGTAATTTATATGAGCGCCTTACGTATCTTCGCAATTTAGAAGAACGAAAAGAGACTGTATTAAGCAGCATCGAAGAACAGGGAAAGCTGACAGAAGAATTAAAAATGCAGATACTTGCCGCTGAGACAATGGTTGCAGTGGAGGATTTATACCGTCCATACAAACCAAAGCGGAGAACCAGAGCGACAATTGCAAAGGAAAAAGGATTAGAGCCGCTTGCCAATGTCATTGTTTTACAGATGATAACCACTCCACTTGAGAAAGAGGCAGAAAAATATATCAGTGCGGAAAAAGATGTAAATTCTGTGGAGGATGCAATCGCAGGAGCAAAAGACATTATTGCGGAAGCTATTTCCGACGAGGCAGACTACAGAACGCGAATCAGGGACCTTACAATGAAAAAAGGACATGTGACTTCAACTGCCAAAGACCCGGAGGCAGACTCTGTCTATGAGATGTACTATGAATTTGATGAACCGGTGAATAAGTTAGCAGGTCACCGTGTCCTTGCGTTAAACCGTGGCGAGAATGAGAAAGTGCTGACTGTAAAAGTGGAAGCGCCGGAGGAAGATATCTTACGGTATTTGGAGAAAAAAGTAATCAGCCGTGACAACCCGGTTACAACACCGGTATTAAAAGAGGTCGTGGAAGATGCTTATGACCGTCTGATTGCACCGGCAATTGAACGTGAAATCCGAAGCAGCCTTACCGAGATGGCGGAGGATGGCGCAATCCGTGTGTTTGGCAAAAATTTAGAGCAGCTTTTAATGCAGCCTCCAATTGCGGGACAGGTTGTGCTTGGCTGGGACCCGGCGTTCCGTACCGGCTGTAAGCTTGCGGTGGTTGACCCGACCGGAAAGGTTTTAGATACCACTGTAATATATCCGACCGCGCCACAGAATAAAGTAGAAGAGGCAAAAGCAGTTTTAAAGAAATTAATTTCCAAATACCACATTACCTTAATTTCCCTTGGAAACGGAACAGCTTCGAGAGAGTCTGAGCAGGTAATTGTTGATTTGTTAAAGGAAATTCCGGTGAAGGTGCAGTATATTATTGTAAATGAAGCCGGTGCTTCCGTTTATTCTGCAAGTAAGCTGGCAACAGAGGAGTTTCCGAATTTTGATGTCGGACAGAGAAGTGCTGCTTCCATGGCAAGACGGTTACAGGATCCTCTGGCAGAGCTTGTAAAAATCGATCCGAAATCCATCGGTGTCGGACAGTACCAGCATGACATGAACCAGAAAAAGCTAAGTGAGGCATTAAGCGGTGTCGTAGAAGACTGTGTAAATAAAGTAGGTGTGGATTTGAATACCGCTTCTGCTTCCCTGTTGGAATACATTTCCGGCATCAGCAAAGCAATTGCAAAAAATATTGTGGCATACCGCGAAGAAAACGGAAGATTTGTATCCAGAAACCAGCTGCTTAAAGTGGCAAAGCTTGGACCGAAAGCCTACGAGCAGTGTGCCGGATTTATGAGAATTACGGACGGAAAAAATCCATTAGATGCAACCGGAGTGCACCCGGAAAGCTATGATGCAACGAAAAAGCTTTTGGAAAAGCTTGGCTTTACCATGGATGATGTGAAAAACCGGAAGTTAGATGGTATCTCAAAGAAAATCGCAGATTATGGCAAATTGGCAGAAGAGCTTGGAATTGGTGCGATCACGTTACAGGATATTGTAAAAGAGCTGGAAAAACCGGCAAGAGATCCAAGAGAAGATATGCCGAAACCGATTTTACGGAGTGATGTTCTTGAAATAAAGGATTTGACACCGGGCATGATTTTAAAAGGAACCGTAAGAAACGTCATTGATTTTGGAGCCTTTGTGGATATCGGTGTACATCAGGACGGACTCGTTCATATTTCACAGATGAGTGATAAATTTATCAAACATCCATTGGAAGTCGTAAGTGTCGGAGATATCGTGGAAGTCAAAGTCATGAGCGTGGATTTGAAAAAACAGAGAATTCAGCTTACGATGAAATTAAATGGCTAATTATAAAAAATAGTGATTGACAAATTTATAACAGATGCATAGAATATACTTGTAAAACGAAATAAGGAATTCTTCGGGGCAGGGTGATACCATTAGTGTAAATTCCCGACCGACGGTGATGCTGATGTCAGCAATGAACAGTCAGCGAGTCCGTGACCTGCGTAAAGCAGCTGAACCGGTGAGACTCCGGTACCGACAGTACAGTCTGGATGAGAGAAGAAAGCGTGTATTTATTTTTAAACTGTTATACTTTACAGGATAACAGAAAGATATTTTGGCATGTGACAGACCCCGGATAGAATTTATCCGGGGATTTTTTTGTTTTAAACCAAAGCAGCACGTAATATTCACCTCGAATTCCAAATTCACACAGAAAAAGGAGACGAGTGACAATGACAAACACACAGACAGTAACAGCAGACAAAGCAGAAAAAAAAGTAAATGTAAGGTATCTTACGGTGACAGCGATGCTTTCCGCAATCGCGTACATTTTAATGTTTTTAGACTTTTCCGTGCCTTTTATGCCGTCCTTCATTAAAATGGATTTATCCGAGCTTCCGGCATTAATCGGTTCTTTTGCGATGGGACCGGTATGCGGTGTGGTTGTATGCCTGATAAAAAATGTTCTTCATCTTTTTATCACGACAACAGGCGGTGTCGGTGAATTATCCAATTTTATTTTAGGAGCTGCATTTGTACTTCCGGCAGGATTAATTTACAAGCATAAAAAAAGCAGAAAATCTGCATTAATCGGTTCCTTAACCGGAGCAGTTTTCATGGGAATTTTCAGTATTGTATCCAATTATTACCTTGTATATCCGGTATATTATAATTTCATGCCACAGGATGTTATTTTGGCAGCATACCAGGCAATCATTCCTTCTGTAAAAAATATTTTACAGTGCTTAATTTGCTTTAACCTGCCATTTACCGTAGTTAAGGGACTATTTTCCGTAGTAATTACTTTCTTTACTTACAAGCACATTTCCCCGATTTTAAAAGGAAATGACAACCGTTAAACAGAACGTAGAATTTACGGATGTTGTCTGGCAGGCAGCACAGACAGGAACTTTTATGAAAATGAGAAAAGACGTATTTGATATGCGTCTTTTCTTTTTTTGTAAAAAATGCTATACTTTCTCTGTTATACAAAAAAGAACAGAAAACATTTGCTACGCAAAACAAGGAGGAAAAAATTCCTCTGCTCACCAAAGGTTCGCATTTTGCTATGCAAAACAAGGAGGAATTATGGAGTTTGATATAAAACTGAAACCGCAGGATATGTACCGGTTTAACATGTACCAGACTTATTCCGGATTTCACGGAATATTTTCTATTATTGTTGCAATCGTAATATTTATTGTTGCCGGGGCTACCCATGGAGCAATTGACGTAAGCTATACGGTGATATACATTGCCTTTGGCATTATTTTCTTATTTTATATGCCGGTAACCCTTTATCTGCGCTCAAAGCATGCACTTGCTTCGTCTGAGGTATTAAGCAGGTCATTACATTATCTTGTCGATGACAAGGGCTTTACCGTTTCCCAGGGGGAGGAGAGTGCGACACTTCCGTGGGAGCAGATTTATAAAATGGTTGCAACAAAAAGTAATGTTCTTGTTTACAGTACGCGCATTAATGCTTACATTATTCCAAGAGAACAGATTACAGACCAATATGCAGAACTTGCAAAAATTGCAGCGGAAAAATTACCGAAATATCGTGTTAAAATGAAATAACAGAATAGGAAACAGAGGGAAAAATGAAAGAAACAGTCATCGAAACATTTTCGCCGGAGGAGACACATGCCCTTGGAAAAAAAATAGGGCAGCAGGCAGAACCCGGTGATGTATATACTTTAATAGGCGACCTTGGAGTTGGAAAAACAGTTTTCACACAGGGAATTGCAGAGGGACTTGGCATTAAGGAGCCAATCTGCAGTCCGACCTTTACCATTGTTCAGGTTTATGAAGAGGGGCGTATGCCGTTCTATCATTTTGATGTATACCGTATTGGCGATATCGAAGAGATGGACGAGATTGGCTATGAAGATTATTTTTACGGAAACGGTCTTTGCATGATAGAGTGGGCAAATCTGATTGAAGAGATACTTCCAAAGAAGCGCCATGATATTTCCATTGAAAAAGACTTGGAAAAGGGCTTTGATTACCGGAAAATTACAATTCGTGAATTAAATTGACAGAGAGGTTAGAAAATGAAAATACTAGGAATAGACAGTTCAGGTCTGGTTGCAAGCGTTGCAATTGTGGAGGACAATGATTTAAAGGGGGAATATACCGTTAATTATAAGAAAACCCATTCCCAGACGTTACTTCCAATGCTTGATGAAGTTGCAAAAATGATAGAGTTAGATTTAAACACAATAGATGCCATTGCAGTTTCCGGCGGACCGGGCTCTTTTACCGGACTGCGTATTGGTTCTGCAACGGCAAAAGGACTGGGACTGGCATTAAATAAACCGTTAATCCATATACCGACCGTAGATGCACTTGCCTACAATCTGGCAGGGCACAGGGATATGGTATGTCCACTTATGGATGCCAGAAGAAACCAGACTTATACCGGGTTATACCATTTTGACGGAAATAAGATGCAGATTGTAAAACCGCAGTGTGCAGTTGGAATTGATGAAATTATTTCCGAGATTAATAAAACAGGTGAGACGGTTGTATTCCTTGGAGATGGAGTGGCAGTTTTTGAAAACTATATCAAAGAGAACTGTCAGGTTCCATATTCCTTTGCACCGGCACATGTCAATAAACAGCGCGCAGGCGCAGTGGCAGCACTGGGACTGATTTATTATGAGAATGGACAGACAGAGACAGCGGTGGAGCATAAACCGGATTATCTGAGACTTTCCCAGGCGGAGCGGGAAAGACTTGAAGGGGAGCAGAAAAAATGATTGTAATTCGTGAAATGCAGGTAAAAGACACCGATGAAGTGGCAAGGATAGAGCAGCAGATTTTTTCGCAGCCGTGGAGCAAAAAAGGCTTTATGGATGCATTAAGTCTCGGAAACACAGTGTTTTTAGTTGCGGAAGAAAACCGCCATATTGTTGGTTATATCGGAATGTATCTGTCCATAGACGAAGGAGAAATTACGAATGTAGCAGTTGCGCCTGCTGAGCGCTGTCATGGAACAGGCGCGCAATTATTAAACGAACTGTTAAAAATTGCGGAGAACAAAGGAATTGCAAAAATCGTACTTGAAGTCAGGGCTTCAAACGACAGTGCCATTCGTCTTTACGAGAGAAACGGCTTTGCACAGTGCGGGGTGAGAAAAGGCTTTTATGAGTTCCCGAAAGAGGACGCTTATATTATGGTTCATGGCAATTAGAAATTTATAGAAAAAGAAAAAAGGGAGGACCTACATGTTAGACGTATGTCTTTTAGGAACAGCAGGTATGATGCCGCTTCCAAATCGTTTTCTGACAGCGGCAATGATGCGTTTTAACGGAAGCAATCTGTTAATCGACTGCGGTGAGGGAACACAGGTAGCAATTAAAGAGAAAGGCTGGACTTTTAAACCGATTGATGTTATCTGCTTTACACATTATCATGCGGATCACATCAGCGGGCTTCCGGGGCTGCTTCTTACCATGGGAAATGCCGAGAGAAGCGAGCCGCTTACCATGATAGGACCAAAAGGTCTCGAAAAAGTTGTCACAGCACTTCGGACAATTGCGCCTGAATTGCCTTTTGAGATAAAATATATTGAATTAACGGAGCCGGAAGCCGATATAGAAATAAACGGATACAATATTCATGCATTTAAAGTAAATCATGGAATTATATGCTATGGTTATACGGTAGAGATAAAGCGTGCCGGAAGGTTTGATGTAGAAAAAGCAAGAGCAAATGAAATCCCGCAAAGGTTATGGAATCCGCTGCAAAAAGGGCAGACGGTAACCTCGGAGGATGGTAAAGTGTTTACACCGGACATGGTGCTCGGACATGAAAGAAAAGGCATCAAAGTGACCTATTGCACAGATACAAGACCGAATGAGACAATTGTAAAATGTGCAGAAAATGCCGATTTATTTATCTGCGAGGGTATGTATGCGGAAAAAGATAAGCTTGCAAAAGCAAAACAGTACAAGCATATGACATTTTACGAGGCAGCAGATATGGCAAAACGTGCACATGCTGCACAAATGTGGCTGACTCATTTTTCGCCGTCATTAGTGCGGGCAGAAGATTATATGCCGGAAGTAAAAAAGATTTTCCCAAACGCTTATCTTGGAAAAGATGGAAAAAGTGTGGAGCTTTTGTTTGATGAGAAAGAATAAAAAGTAAAGTCACCAAGGAAAAGAAAGGCAGGATGAGATATGAAAAATGCAAAAATAGCAGTCGCGATAGTAATTTGTGTCGGTTTGGTGTTCGGAGCGTATTACTATCTTGTAAATAAAAATAGCACACAGACAGAAGAAAATGTGAAATTGACAGAAGTGCAGGAGATTATCACAAAAGACCTGAATAAATCCTATCCGGCAACTCCGCGTGAAGTAATAAAGCTTTACAACCGTATTATTACCTGTTTTTATAATGAAAAATATTCAGAGGATGAATTATATGATTTAGGAGATCAGGCAAGAATACTTTTTGATGATGAATTATTAGACAACAATCCGAGAGATGAATATTTTAAGAGTTTAAAAGAAGATATTGAGGATTATAAAGATAAACAGAAAACAATTGCATCATCAGCAGTTGACAGCAGTAATGATGTTGTATATAAAACAGTAGACGGGGACGAGTGCGCTTATGTAAAGGCTTCTTATTTTGTAAAAGAGGAAAGCTCTTACAGCCGTACTTATCAGATGTATGTTTTAAGAAAGGATGCAGATGGAAACTGGAAAATTCTGGTATTCTATCAGGTAGATGGTAACTCTTCAGATGAATAAGAAAGAAATAAAAATACTGGCAATTGAGAGCTCATGCGATGAGACTGCGGCAGCAGTTGTTGTAAACGGAAGAGATGTAAGAAGCAATGTCATTTCTTCCCAGATTGCGCTTCATACGTTATACGGCGGGGTTGTACCGGAAATTGCTTCACGTAAACATATTGAAAAAATAAATCAGGTTATTGAACAGGCACTTGATGATGCTAAGATGACATTAGATGATATTGATGCAATCGGCGTAACTTATGGACCCGGATTGGTCGGGGCATTACTGGTAGGTGTTGCAGAGGCAAAAGCAATCAGTTATGCAAAAAATATCCCGTTGGTCGGTGTGCATCATATCGAAGGCCATATCAGTGCAAACTATATTGAAAATAAAGAATTAGAGCCACCATTTTTATGTCTTGTCGTATCCGGCGGACATACTCACCTTGTAAAAGTTTTGGATTATGGAAAATATGAAATATTAGGAAGAACAAGGGACGATGCAGCCGGAGAGGCTTTTGATAAAGTTGCCAGGGCAATCGGACTTGGTTATCCGGGCGGTCCTAAGATTGAAAAAGTATCTCATGAGGGAAATCCACATGCGATGGAGTTCCCACGCGCAAAAATTGAGGACGGACCTTATGATTTCAGCTTCAGTGGCTTAAAATCTGCGGTTTTAAACTACATCAATGGCTGCAATATGAAAGGAATAGAGGTAGTGCAGGCAGATGTGGCGGCTTCTTTCCAGAAGGCAGTCACAGATGTGCTTGTTGGAAATGCAATGAAAGCAATTGAT
The DNA here is from genome assembly GCA_934307185.1 of uncultured Roseburia sp. Lineage (GTDB taxonomy): Bacteria > Bacillota > Clostridia > Lachnospirales > Lachnospiraceae > Roseburia. Next base: position 1,115 of record CAKRCJ010000040.1, on the reverse strand, counting down.
GAATTTAAAATGGATAAATTTGCAATTGCAGGCGGTGTCGCTTCAAATGGAACGTTAAGAGAAGCGATGCGCGAAGCATGTGAGAAAAAGGGGGTGAAATTCTATCACCCATCTCCAATATTCTGCACAGATAATGCAGCAATGATAGGTGTTGCAGCTTATTATGATTTCCTTGCCGGAAAAAGAGACGGGCTGGACTTAAATGCAATTCCAAATCTCAAATTGGGAGAAAGATAACTATGGGGAAAAAATATGCAGCAGTCGTTTTAGCGGCTGGTTCCGGAAAGCGAATGAATACAAAAGTGCATAAGCAATATCTGATAATACAGGGCAGACCGGTCCTGTATTATTCTTTAAATGCATTTGAACAAAGCCCTGTGGATGAGATTATTCTTGTTGTAGGCAGAGGAGAAGTGGAATATTGCCGGAAAGAAATTGTAGAAAAGTATTCTTTTTCGAAGGTTACAAAGATTATTGAGGGTGGGAAAGAAAGATACCATTCTGTTTTTGAAGGGTTAAAACAGATAAAAAATGCAGATTATGTATTAATTCATGATGGAGCAAGACCGTTTGTTGATATGGAAATTATAAAGCGTACCATGGCTTCGGTGGAAGAATATCAGGCATGTGTGGTTGGAATGCCGGTAAAGGATACGATAAAAATTGCAGATGAGGAACAATATGTAAAAAACACACCGGAAAGAAAAAATGTATGGATGATACAGACACCGCAGGCATTTTCTTATCCGCTTATTTATTCTGCATACGAAGAGATGCTGCAAAAAGAGGACTCTGCCATAACAGATGATGCTATGGTATTAGAACGGGTAAAAGGCATAAAAGCAAAACTGATAGAAGGCAGCTACCGTAACATAAAAATAACGACACCAGAGGACTTATTAATTGCTGATGCGTATATGAAAAGCCCGGAAAATAGGGATTAAATAACATTTTTGAAAAAAATATCAAAAAAAGTAAAAAAAGTAGTTGACACAAAAGAATTCTGATGATAGAATAAATCTCGCGCTGATGAAGTGCAAAACACGGAGAGGTATCGAAGTGGTCATAACGAGGCGGTCTTGAAAACCGTTTGTCCGCAAGGGCACATGGGTTCG
>CAKRCJ010000039.1 GCA_934307185.1 uncultured Roseburia sp. | reverse complement strand
CCTTTATGTTGCGGATTACCGCTTTGCTTAATTTTACTGCACCTACGGCATCAAGTAAATCATTTTTCATCAAGACGATATCGGCACTCTCGATTGCCACGTCTGTTCCTGCTCCGATGGCAATTCCAACATCTGCGGAAGCAAGCGCCGGCGCATCATTAATTCCGTCACCAATCATGGCGACTTTATGTCCTGCGCGCTTTAATTCACTGATTTTTTCTTCCTTCTGTGTCGGAAGGACTCCGGCGATTACTTCATCAATGCCAACCTGCTCTTTGATTGCCTGAGCTGTCACTTCATTATCACCGGTTAACATAATTACATGGATACCATAATCACGGAAACGTTTCACTGCCTCTTTGCTGGTTGGTTTTACCACGTCTGCAACTGCAACAATGCCTAAGAACTGTTTTTCATCAGCAAAAAGAAGTGGTGTCTTTCCCTGCTTTGCAAACGCATGTATCTGTTCTTTTTCCGCGGTGGAAAGGGTAATTCCTTTTTCCTGCATCATTTTTTCATTGCCGGCAAAATAATGTGTGCCGTTTACAGTTCCTTCAATTCCTTTTCCAAACAGCGCATTGAATTCTGTTACTTTTTCCAATGCAATATTTTGTTCCTCACAATAATTTACAATTGCTTCCGCAAGCGGGTGTTCACTTCCTTTTTCCAGACTTCCTGCAATCTGAAGAAGTCCGGACGCCTCTTTACTTTGTTTTGCATTATTTCCTGCTGCCATGACATCTGATATTTTTCCGTTTTGTCCGGCCGTGCACACAATATCCGTAACAACCGGTTTTCCCTGTGTGATAGTTCCGGTCTTATCCAAAACAACCGTATCAATCTGATGTGCTGTCTCTAACGCATCACCGGATTTGATTAAAATTCCGTTCTCTGCACCTTTTCCGGTTCCAACCATAATCGCAACCGGTGTCGCAAGACCGAGCGCACACGGGCAGGAAATAACTAAAACCGCAATTGCTGTCGACATTGCGAATTCAAACGTTGCGCCGGAAATAAGCCATATAATTCCGGTGATAAATGCAATCGTGATAACGGTCGGTACAAAAATTCCGGCTATTTTGTCTGCCATTTTGGCAATCGGTGCTTTACTGGAAGATGCCTCCTCCACAAGCTTTATAATCTGTGCAATAGTGGTATCTTCTCCTACTTTTGTCGCTTTGGCACGGATGAGCCCTGATTTGTTAATGGAAGCAGATACTATAGTGTCCCCCTCCTGTTTTAAAACCGGAATACTTTCTCCGGTAATCGCGGATTCGTCAAAAGATGACTTTCCTTCCAGAACAATACCGTCTACCGCTACCGACTCACCCGGTTTTACAAGGAAAACTTCTCCCTTTTCCACATCGGATGCATCAATGACCTGTTCTTTTCCATCACGAATGACAGTGATTGTCTTTGGTGCAAGATTTAAAAGCTTGGTAATTGCCTCGCTCGTTTTTCCTTTTGACTTTGTCTCAAGATATTTTCCAATCGTAATCAATGTAAGAATTGTTCCGGCAGACTCAAAATATAAATCATGCGCATACTGATGCACAACCATCATATCTCCGTGTCCCATTGCATAACCGATGCGGTAAATCGCAAAAATACCATATAAAATCGCAGCCCCCGCACCAATCGCAATCAGGCTGTCCATATTCGGACTTCTGTGCCACAGTGTTTTAAAACCATTTTTGAAATATTTCCGGTTTGCAATCAAAATCGGAATTAAAAGCAAGAACTGTGTAAATGCGTAAGTAATTGCATTTTCATTTCCATGTAAAAAGTTCATCGTAAAAGGTGGCATCGGGATATTAAGCCACTGGTAAATCATATGTCCCATGGATACATACATGAGCGGTATCCAGAAAATCAGTGAAATTATCAGACGCTTTTTCATGTTTTTTACATTCTGCTCTACCGCAGAAAGCCCGTTTTCCCCGGCATTTTTCTGCTGGTTTTGTGCATTAGCACCGCTTTTATGTTCATCTTTTACGGCTGCGCCATAGCCGGCGTCCTCTACCGCCTTAATAATTCCTGCTGTATCAAGCTCACTTTCGTCAAATTCGACCTGCATACTGTTTGTCAGTAAATTGACACTGACATTTTCCACCCCGGTGAGCCTGCTTACACTTTTTTCCACATGGGAAGAGCAGGCGGAACAGGTCATCCCTGTTACATCAAATCTTTCCTTCATCGTTTTTCCTTTCTTCCATAATCATTTATTATTTCATAAATTCTGTTATTTTATAAACCGCGTTTTTTTATGAATTTTGCTATTCTATCACTTTCGTTATTTTTCAGGCTTTATGGCTCATCTTATTTTTTCTATTTCATTAATTTTTTTAATAATTCACACAATTCATCGACTGCCTCTTCATTTCCCTCACGGATATCCTCGGAAACGCAGGTCTTAATATGTCTGGCCAAAAGCTCTTTGTTAAAACTATTCAGCGCTGCCTGTACTGCCGAAACCTGTGTCAGAATATCTACACAATATCTGTCCTCATCAACCATTGCTTTCACTCCGCGTACCTGTCCTTCAATACGGCTTAAACGTGTCATGAGGGCTTTTTTCTCCTGCGCCTCGCGCTGTTTATGTTTAATATTTTCTTCCCCTTCATTGCTGCAGCAACATGCCATTTCTTTTTTTCCTTTCTGTATCGGAATTTTTATATACCCCCATAGGGTATTTTGAATATATCCCTTTCCAATGAAAAAGTCAAGCATTTCCTTTTCAAATCTGCCGGCTTGTTTTATAATCTATTTATGTGAATAATTGATATGTATCGGAGAAAGGACACACCAAATGATACTAAAAAAAGAAAATGCACCGGATATAGATTATCTTGAGGACTGGCCAAAGCATTATTATGAAATAGAAAATATAAGCGACAGAAAAAAATATCTTTCTCTGGCAATTGAAAAAAATCTGAATATGCCAAACGACATTTATCGTATGAAATTACTTGAAAAGAGATATGGTACTGACGGAAAAAATGATTCATTTATGAAAGCATTTATGATGATTAAAGCATCTGGCGCCGCCGGGATTTCATTTTTTAATAAAAAACATCTGGAAAAAGAATTGAAACAATATATGCAGCTTTTATGCCTGTCTGATTATGAAACAGAAAATGATACCGAAAAAAACATTCTGCTCGCTGAATGGGAAAATTTTGCAAAAGTATTTATTCTTTCCTGCACCGGATGTAAGACATACTGCTCTACCTTTTTTGGCATTGTTCCTATTACGGATGCATCTGTTGCAAGAAAAATTGCAGAAGAAATAAAATTTGTCACCAAAGAATATCCATCCAAATTTGACCTCGCCAAAAGCTTCACTCCTTTTTACGAAGTCATGGTTAATACCTATTGTAATCTCATAGAAAATGGTACTTCTTACTGGCACGAGGTAAACCATTCCGAATAAGAAAACACTGCACGAAAAAGGAGCCGCTGCTTCTGTAGATTATTCATCTGCTTTTGCAACAGCCCCTTTTCTTATTTCATATATTTTTCTACATCATCTAATCCAACTTTTGAATATGGAAGCCTTATGTACTTTCCATCCTCTAAATTCAGATTATCCAGTTTTCCATTTGTAGCAAGCGCAAATGCAAGGTCAAGCATTCCCTTTGCCTGTCCTTCTTTATCATTATATACAGTCCCTACCATCTCGCCATTTTTGACTGCCTCTAATCCTACGTCTGTGCCATCAATTCCTACAATAACCGGCCATTCTTCTTTTCTTAAATCAGATGCTCTTAATGCATCAATTGCACCTAATGCCATATCATCATTATTTGCAAGCACAAGTTCAATATTATCTCCATTCTGGCTTAATAACTGAGTCATCTTGGTCTGTGCCTGTGCACGGTTCCAGTTTGCAATTGCATAACCAAGCTTTTCAACCTCTATACCACTTGATACAATCGTGTTTACTGAATATTCTGTACGTACAATCGCATCCTGATGCCCTGCCTCTCCTTCGATTACTACATACTGACAAATCCCATCTTTATTTTTATCCATCTTTGGATCATTTAAAAATGTATCCGCTGCAATCTCTCCCTGCATAATTCCAGATTCAAAAGCTTTCGCACCTACATAATAAAGCTGATCCCACCGCTCAAGGTCTTCTTCCACAAGCTCCCTGTTAAAAAATATTACCGGAATGTCATTTTTTTCTGCAAGGTCAATCACAGTGGTAGGATCCGTTCTGTCAACCAGATTCACACAAATAATATCGCAGCCGTCCAAAATCATTGTCTCAACCTGATTGTTCTGGGTTGTCTGACTCTCAGATGCATTATATACCTCTACATTAATTGCAATACCTGTTTCTTCCTCCATCTGCGTTGCATAAGTATTAAAATCTTCCATCAGCTGTGAAACAAATGTATCATACTGGTCATAAACCGTTACACCAATTTTAATATTCTTTACCTCATCCTCTTTTCCCGGCAGTTTGCATCCTGCTATCGGCAACAGCACAAGAACTGCAATCAGCGCCTGCATCGCTCTCTGTTTCAAAATTTGCATACTCTCCTCCAGCTTTTTATGTTCTACACCGTTTCTATTGAACAATCGGGAATAAAATTTTTTGATTTTCCTCGTCATATAAGTTATCTTTGTCTACCAAAAGACTGTCCACCACTGTACTGTCTGCCGATGACAAACGATACTTCAATTGTTTTGAAAGCTCATATATGCTCTGGTAGCCCATATTAAACTCGTTCGGAACTACAAGTGCAGTTATCATACCTTTATCCAGATAATAAACTGCCTTTTCGGAACAGCCTTCCCCATATATTGAAAACCTTTTTTTATCTCCAGTTTCTGACAAAAGATAATCTACTGCCGCTTCGGTCTCATCATTTCCTAATGTAATCAATATATCTACCGGCTCTTTTTTCTGCACTTTCTCCAATTCCTGTGAAGATAAAAGTGTCCATGCGGCCTGCGCTTTGTTTTCCTGCAATGTTTCCTCTACGCCTTTTAAACGTTGCTGCATGGAAAGCTGGTTTTGGTTTCCACACAAAATTCCGATTTTTTTCTCTGCAATGTTTTTCTCATTATCATCTATGGCTGCCTGCGCCAAAAGCTGTCCTATTTTCATGTTATCCGGTGCTGTCAGTGCATACATCCCCTCTGCTTTGGAATCTGTTTCCAAAAGCATGACTGCAACGGACGCTTCGAGCTTATCAAATATTTCATAGGTATCCTCACTTGAAATTAACTGGACTACAACTCCATCCGCACCATTTTCAACTTCCCGCTGTATCAGCGCACTTTCCTCTTTTTCATTTACAAGCACACCGGTTGATACATAATTTATCTGGATGTTGTTATCCTTTGCAGCCTGTTCTAATCCTTCACGCATGGCAATATAGCGGTCATTGTTGCTGTCATTTACAATAACAGAGACATTGTATGTCTTTTCTTCCATATTTACACCAAGCATTCCTACCGAAGTCCAGACAATTGTTATTACCAGAACAAGAATCAGAAACCCAAAATACAAACGATTTCTATTCATCCGTATTCTCTCCTTTTAAACCTTTCATTTTCCCATTCTCCAGCTTTTCCTGCATTTCCTGAGAATAAACAATATATGGAATATGAATCCGGATTGTAGTGCCTTCATCCAGAACACTGTTAACCTCTAACCCATATGACTTGCCAAAACGCAATTGAATTCTGTTATGTACATTAATGAGCCCTACGCCTGATCCATGCTTTCTTGTACGGCTGTTATCTGTTAATAACTGTTCCACCATATCTTCCGGCATGCCAAGTCCATTATCACATACCTCAATGTATATATCATTTTCTTTTCTATAGGCGCGCACATGGATTTCTCCATCTCCATCCATTCCTTCCACACCATAATAAATTGCATTTTCAAGCAGTGGCTGCACAACAAGTTTCACTGTACAGCACTGCATTACATCATCCTCCACTTCAAAATCCACTGTAAAACTGTTTTTATAGCGTATTTTCTGAATATTCATATAGTTTTTTGCATGCTGTATTTCATCCTCAACACTAATGATTGTCTTGCCCCGGCTCAGGCTGATTCTGAAAAGACTTGCTAACTGGGTAATCATAAAAACTGCATCTTCATATCGCTCTCCTTCAATCATCCATACAATTGAGTCTAACGTATTGTAAAGAAAATGTGGATTAATCTGCGACTGCAGCGCATCTAATTCGCTCTTTCTTTTCTCTTCCTGTTCATATAAAATATCATGCATCAATTGTCTGATCTGCTCTACGGTCGAACGAAGCGTTTTCCCAAGATGCTCTACTTCCTGTGAACCACCTATGTATATATCAGGATTAAGATTTCCCGCTTCCCATTCTTTTACAGATTCATTTAACCGTTTTAATGGCTTTGCAATTCTTGCTGATACAAGCTGATTTAATATAATAATTGCCAGCATTGACAATGCCATTAACATAATGACAAACATTCTTGTGCCATATAATCCCATGTTAAATGCACTCATCGGAACAACGCTTACAATTTTCCAGCCCGTATAACTCACCGTTTTCACTGTAATCAAACGCTTTTCTCCCTGAAATATCTCCTGATGGCTTCCATCATCATAATGAATGACTTCAAGATTATTTTCATCATACAGGTTCGTATAAATCAATTTCTGCTTTGGGTGGTAAATGATTTCACCGTTGCTGTCCATTAAGTACACATATTCTGACGAATTATCCGTATTGGCTTTATTAAACAGCTGCTCGATACTGCTATAGTTCATATCAACCAAAAGAACCCCCAATGTTGAGTTACCGTTATTCGTAAGCTCCACTGCCCGGCTTAAAGAAGTTACCCAGTAATACCGGTAGCTGGTATTATCAAAAAGGTTCTGTACATGTGGTGTGGAAAAATGCAGATTTTCCATCTGGTCGAGCGCATTGACAAACCATTGCTGGCTGACAATGTCTATGTTTTCCTTTTCTGTTGCGACCGGTGCTGCCGCTACCAGTTTTCCTTCATTTGTGTAACAGGCAATGCTTATCAGATTATCTTTGTTTGCCTCATAAAGAAGGTTCATCTCTTCGTCTAAAGAATCCACCGCAAGGTCTTTGTCTTTAATCACGCTATAATACATAGCATCTGAAATTCTACGCATATTTCTCAGGTATGTCTCAAGGTTGATTGCCGTCTGGTTTAATAACTGCTCTGAACTTTCAATGGTCATATCCTCCATCCGGTTTACAAAACGGTTATATAACGTCACCCCAAGAATTGCCATACTACAGACAGATACAATTGTAAATGAAACGGAAATTGTAAACTGAATTGTCTGCGGTTTCATATGTTTTGCTATTTTTTCTGCTATTTTTCTGTAAAACTGTTCTATCTTTTTCACGCTTCGCCAAATTTACCTGCCTTGTATTTTGATGGTGACATTCCAAACTGCTTTTTAAATGCATAACTAAAATAATTGGGGTCCGAATAACCCACTTTTTCAGCTATAATATAAGTTTTCTCGTTCTCTGTCAAAAGAAGGTTCACAGCCTGCTCCATACGGTAATCTGTGAGATAATTAATAAATGTTTTTCCCGTTTCTTTCTTAAATACAGTAGAAAAATATGCTGCACTCACATTTAAGTATCCACATATTGTCTCTATACTTAATTCCTGATTGGAATAATTCTCTTTTACATACTCTATTGCTCTTGTCACAAATGACTTCGTTGTATCCTGACGTTCGCTCAAAATCTGTTTCTGCATTTTAATACAGTTATTCTTCAGCCATTCCGTCAGGGCATCCGTCGATTCCAATTGAAGTGCCTGGTTATAAACATCTCTGTTCCCACCAAAAATCTCATCCATATTTACCTGGTTATTGCTTCCAAAGCGGAAAATCTCTGCAATTAATTCCATCATAAGAATTCGATAATTTTGTAATGACATTTTTGTCTTTGCCAGCCGTGCTGTAAAATCTGTAATGGCTTCTTCTAATGGCAGTTGTTCTCCCATTTTTATCTTTTTTAAAATCTGTTTTATATAATTTTCTTCCCAGTGTTCTTCTACACTTTCCTGTGGATCCATTTCTGCAATATTAATTGCGCGCGTATTTCCATACAAAACCCGATAAGAGGTTGCACTTTTCGCTCCCTGATAAGATAAAGACAACTGCGAAAGCTGACTGCATACATGTCCTATTCCAGCCGTAACATATGCTTTGCAGACACGCTTCGCCATTTTACAAAATTTATCCATGTCATCTGTAAAATGAGGCATATCATCCACATCCGAAAGCTGTGCTATAACAAGGATATCTCCTAAATATGTGACAGTTTTGCATTTCCATTTTTCTGTAAGCTGTTCTTCTGCCAGTTTTTTTACAGAAACAGTAAGAAGAAACGGGTCAATCGGAACATTTTCCGGATTGGTTGTACTGATATGTAAAACTGTCACAACATAATAAGGTCCCGTCAGCTCTATCCGGTAATTTGTTAAATACTTGTCAATCTGACTTTCCGGTATTCTTCCTTCAATTAATGAGGTATAGAAATTCTCCTGTAAAACCGGCAGGCTTTCCATATAGTATTTCCTGAGTTTATCTATGTTTCTTTTTTCATCCAGTTCCTTATCAAGATTTCCCTTAATTCGTTCAAAAACTTCCCTTAGTTCATTTGAGTTAATTGGTTTTAAAATATATTCTTCTGCTTCAATTTTAATTGCTTCTTTTGCATACTCAAATTCATCAAATCCGGAAAAAATTATTACTTTCACTTTCTGATAAAGTTCTTTTAACTTTTTACATAGTGTAAGGCCATCCATGTATGGCATCTTTATGTCTGTCATGACGACATCCGGTTGAAGTTCCTCTGCCATCTCTAATGCTTCGACTCCATTTCTGGCATAGCCGGCAATCGAAAAGCCCATGCTCTCCCAATCGAGTTTTTTCATGATAACCTGAAACACTTCTTCCTCATCGTCAACTAATAAAACTGTGTATTGACTCATAATCAGCCTCCGAATTTATCATTCATTTTTTTCCATAAAACGCCAAAAATAATGGTACAAATAATAATTTCTGCCAATGCTGCATATAAATTCCAAAATAAAAGAAAAGTCATCACAAGCGTTGCCAGACCGAAAAATATAATAAGTGCCCCACCATGCTTTGCATATTCTTTCTCATTTTTTACCGGTTCTTTGTTCTTACCCCGAATAGCTGATACATCCTGCAAAATTAATAGTTTGAGTCCATAATACATACAGATTACAAATAGGAGTAACGGTATCCCCGCCTGTTCAAGAATTGTCTGTGTTGTCATTTTTTCTCTCCTTTAAGCAATAATAGCGGCTGAAATAGACTCCAGCCGCTATTATTATAATATAAAATAATGTAATGTTCCAAAAAATCTTTATTTCTTTGCAACGTATTTTCTGATATCAAGAGAAATAGCTACAAAAATTACAATACCGATTGCAATGTACTGTGCGTTTGCATCTACTCCTAAGTACTGTAATGCTGCTTTTAATAATTCGAATACAGCAACACCGATAATAGCTGATGAAACTTTACCACGACCACCTGTTACAGATACACCACCGATTGTACATGCTGCAATTGCTTCCATTTCATAACCATATCCTAAGTTAACGGATGCACCACCGGCTTTTGCACCAAGCATGAAACCTGCAAGACCATACATAGCTGCTGCTTTCATGTAAATCAAAATCATTGTTTTCTTTACAGGAACACCTGCAACCTCTGCTGCCTGTGGGTTACCACCAATTGCATACATATATTTGCCATGACGTGTCATGTTAAAGATAAACCAGGTCAAAATTGCTACAACAATTGCAATCCAGATTAACCAGCTAATGCCAAGGAATTTTCCATTTGCAACATCTGTATATTCTTTTACATATCCACCAAGTGGTGTTGCGCCTGTGTAAATTAAAGAAATACCATATACAATTTCCATCATTGCCAGTGTAGCGATGAATGGCGGTACACTTAAATATGCAATGAAAAATCCTGTAATACTACCAAAAACTGCACAAATTGCCATTACTACGATTAATGCAAGAAATACATTCATTGGTTCTTTATCCGGGAAAAACTTTCCGGAATAATCAACACGCTGTAACAAGGTACCTGCAACACATGCTGCAAAACCAATCATACGTCCTGCTGAAAGATCACATCCTGCGGTGATTACACATCCTGCAATACCAAGCGCAATAACAAGTCGTGCACTCATGTTCGTTAAAATGTTAAGTAAGTTACTTCCTGTAAGGAAATTATCTGATGTAATACCGGTATAAATAACCAGGATAAACATTACAATGATAACACCGTTATTAATGATAAAATCTCTTATTTTCTGCTGTTTTGTCTTTTCCATTATTTTGTCCTCCTCTAACTCAGAATTTGGTTGCGAAACTCATGACTCTTGCCTGAGTCATTTCTTCCGGCTGGTCAAGTTCACCGGTAAGTTTACCGTTACACATAACACAGATTCTGTCTGCCATACCAAGAAGTTCTGACATTTCTGAAGAAATCATGATAATTGCTTTTCCCTGTTTTGCAAGGTCGCTCATAATTTCATAAATCTCATGCTTTGCACCGACATCAATGCCTCGCGTCGGCTCATCCATAATCAATACATCCGGGTCATTTGCCAGCCATCTGGAAACAATTACCTTCTGCTGATTACCACCGGAAAGATTCGCTATATGTTCCTTCATATTTGGCGTTTTAATGCTCAGCTTCTTAATACTGTCATCCACAACCTGATTAATTTTCTTATGGTCTAACACAAATCCTAATTTAAGGAATTTATTGTATACAGATACACCTACATTATCTTTAATAGAAAGACAACCGAAAATACCATTTCCTCTTCGGTCCTCAGTAATAAGTCCGATACCGGCATTCATTGCATCAATTGGATGTTTGATTTTTACTTTCTTTCCATGCATATAAATCTCACCGGATGCCACGCCTCGAATACCGAAAATTCCTTCCATTAATTCGGTTCTCTGTGCACCTACTAATCCACCAAATCCAAGAATTTCACCTTTACGGAGTGTAAAACTTATATCCTGGAACGAATTAGAGTGAATAGAACTTAAATTCTTTACTTCCATGATAACTTCACCCGGATGATTTTCCTTTGGTGGATAAACATTGGTAAGCTCACGTCCTACCATCTTTGCAATAATCTGTTCTGTAGTAAGTTCTGCTGCCGGCCATGTTCCTACATATGTACCATCCCGCATGATTGTGATATCATCTGCAATTCGCTTAATCTCATCCATCTTATGAGAAATGTAAACCATCGCAACACCTTTATCACGCAAATCATTCATGATTCGGAATAAAGCTTCTACTTCATTATCGGAAAGGGAAGATGTCGGTTCATCAAAAATTACAACTTTTGCCTGCTGTGAAACTGCTTTTGCAATTTCCACCGACTGCATCTGTCCAATGGAAAGCGAACCAAGCTGCGCTTTCGGGTCAAAATCCATTTTTACCTCTTTTAACCATTTTTCTGTCTCAGCATACATTGTTTTGTGGTCAATCACCTGAAATGGTCCAAATCCCTTCGTCGGGAAACGTCCTAAGTAAAGATTCTCTGCCACGCTTCTTGCAGGTACCGGCTGTAATTCCTGATGTACCATTGCAATACCGTAACTCATGGCTTCATCCGGATTGTTAATTTCAATTTTCTTCCCATCCAGAATAATTTCTCCTGCATCCATTCTGTAAATACCAAACAGGCATTTCATCAAAGTGGACTTTCCTGCACCATTTTCGCCCATCAGTGCATGAACTGTTCCTGGTCTTAGTGAAAGCTGTACGTTATCAAGCGCTTTTACACCAGGGAAAGATTTGCAAACACCCTTAAGCTCCAGTTTATATTCAGCCATTTTGCTCCTCCTTTATCTTAATTTAAGTTCTATTCTTTTTATACTTATACAGCCTTTCGTCTTCTGGACTTTCGACTGTTTCATGTCAATATTTATATTTTTCTGACTTTCAAATACATGACATTTTCATATTCACCCATTAATAAATCTATCATTCTAATCTTAAAATACAGCTTTTGAAAACAAGTGCGGATGCATTTAAACACCCGCACCGTTTTGTTATTATTATGAAATCATTTTAAATGAAACAATTCATTATTTAACCATGTCAAGAATTTTCTGTGCATTGTCTTTTGTAACTTTTACATAATCACAACCAATGTAGTGCTCATTTCCAGCACCTGTTAAGTAG
>CAKRCJ010000038.1 GCA_934307185.1 uncultured Roseburia sp. | reverse complement strand
CTTTACGAGGCTTATCGTAATGTTCTGGGCAATGGAATTTTCGATGCCATCCCTGCATTTTTTATTCGTAGCAGACTTCCGAAAAAGTCTTTTCAAATCCATAACACAACCTGACAATGTGGCAGCGTCATATATTTTTCATTAAACTCCGGTTTACTCTATATTTTTGAGTGCCTGCTCCATCGGCACCCGTTTTATCCTCGCATAATCAAGCACCATAACAATGAGATAGCCAATGAGAATAAATGCAAACATTTTCGCATAACCAAGCGGCTCCATACAAAACGCATACCAGCCGCTATAGGAAAACAACATTATTCTCCATGCCACACTCATTACGGTAACTCCTAAGAATACGCTTACCGCATCTGCTATTACAAACACAATTGTTGTGGAGAGCAGGTACAGGCTTGCAATCTCCCTGTTTTCGTAACCTAAAATTTTTGTCATGGAAATCGCATTTTCGTTTTTCTCAATGATAAGCTTCGTCAGCAGATAAATGAGTACCGCAGATAAGAGTACGCACAAATACTGGAAGTAAGTCATATAAGAGCCCATGGAATGGTCTAACTGATCGCTCATTTTTGTAATATCACGCTCTGTAATGACTGTTGCAATGTTATCCTCGTCAATATCGGTAATTTCAGAATTGGAAAGATAACCGGTAAATGTATCGCTATCTTTGTCAAAAACTTCACAATATTTTTCATTTGACATGAAAACCGCTAATGCCTGGCATTTATCATAAATTCCGGCAACCGTAAATTCATATTGCCTGTTCTCGTATTTTTCATCAAGCGTATCCGTGTCGCCTATGTGCAGTCCATATTTGTCTGCATAGGACGCGGAAATATAGACTTCGTTAGTCTTTAAGGAAGACAAATCACTGATTTTTACATATCTGCTATCTGTCTCTATTCCATAAATAGAAATCTCCTCGTCTAATGTGTCGCTCCTTCGCTGCAGGGAGGTCATATTAAACTTTTCTGCATCTTTGTTGCCCGTTGTGATGATATTATCGTCCTCATCCTCGTAAGATTTTAATACATACTGATAATTGGCAAACATCATATCGGAAACATGCGATTTATAATAATCTAAGGTTTCCGGCATTCCGACTGCCATTGCAAGCATCACAGAAATAAAACAGATACCGACAAACAAAATCAGGTAATTTGCGACATTCTGTAACATAATGCGCAGGCGGAAACGGCTTAAAAATCTCCATTTTGGCAGACGCATTGCTTTTTTGCGTTTTGACTTTTTCAGGTCGTGACGTAAAAACTGCAGCGGTGTATGCTGCATCATTTTTATAATGACAATCAGATTTACCACAAACATTAATACAACCGGAATTATCGTTGTCTTAAAAAATGCGTCCGGATTCCATACTGTTACATAAGTCGGCAGGCTGTAGCTGTTATAATACATCGAAACAACTGTATTTTTAAACACAGTATAGCCGAGAATATTTCCAATACATGCTGCAATTAAAGTGACAATGACCGGCATGGAAATATAATGACGTGCAAGTTCTGCCTTTGTATAGCCAGATGCGCGCAGGGTTCCGATTGTCGACGCTTCTTTTACAATTGTGTTGCTGATTGTCACGGCAAAAATAAATGCAATAATTACAATTAAAATATCCAAAAGCACACCGCCCATTGCCTCATCCGAGCCCATATCGTCTGTTGCAAAATTGATTGCCGGATTTGCATATTTCGGAAGATAGTCCTCAAGCTCTTTGTCGTCTGTTACCACCTGTGTAAGCAGTGCTTTCATAAAATCATCTGATTTTTTCTTCTGCTCCACTTCGTCTGCCGGAGTATCCACATAATTCCACGCATATGCGTAATGGATAGATTTCTGTAATCGGTCAAAACCGTCTGCCGTAACCATTGCCACATCAAATTTAATGGCATCAAACATTATGTCCGTTGTTTTTTCATGCAGTGTAGAATAATTTACATAAGCAATCAGTCCAACCACTTTAAATTCATGTCCGCTGACAGAAATTGTATCTCCCACTGTAATACCTACATTGTCCGCATGCATACGGTCAATAGCAATCTCATCTTCTTTTTCCGGGAATTGTCCGTCTAATAAGCAGGCAAGGTTTACATCATCATTTTTTGCATATACGCGGATGGTTCCCTCTGCCGTTCCGTCATTGTTATAATCCTCTTCTTCATTTCTGAAAAAATTCTCATAAATACGCACTGAAACTGCCGTAAAATCCGGGTCATTTAATTCGTATTTTTCTTCTGCATCCGCATATTTTTCGTCTATCTCATCTACAATTTTATCCCATGCCTTATCGTAGGCTTTCTTGTAAGCTTTGTCATAGGCTTCTTTATAAGCCGTGTCGTATGCCTCATCATGGGCTGTCTGATAAGCTTCATTGTAAGCGCTGTCATAAGCACTCTGGTAATTTTCTTTTTTTGCCGTATCATAGGAGCTCTGATATGCTTCCTTATAGGCGGCATCATAAGCACTTTTATAAGTTCCGTTTTGTTTTGCCTGTGCAATGGCTCCTTCAAGCATTGCATCTGCACTCGTACTGTCAAGCCCCTGCGCCAAAAGTGTCTGCTTTATCTGCGCCGCAAACTGCGCATCAAACTGTGTTCCAAAATTTGCATCAAACTGCTGTCTGAACATACTTTCAAACTGTTCGTCAAATTTTTCCTTAAATTCTGTATCGAACTTCTCTTTAAATTCCGTCTCAAATTCGGCGTTAAATTTGTCTGTAAATTCTTTTTCAAATTCATCATCGAATTTTTCGTCTAATTCTTTTTTTGCCTTGTCCAGATAATATTGCTTTACGTCTGCCTTTTCTCCGGTTTCAATTGCGGATAAAAGCGCTTCGTCCGCCTTTTTATTCAGCTCAAAATGTCCGTCCTCTAACTTGTATTTTGTGATGCCTTCCTCTGCGGCAGTCATCATGCTTTCGTTTGCAACATACATTCCAGAGACAAAGCCGATTGTCAAAATTAAAAACAGTGCAACGACAAGATATTTTTTCCAGTCACCACGCAGCTCTCTTGGAATACGTTTGATGAGCGGATTTCTTATTTTTTTCTTTTTCATAACTGCCACACCCCTTACCATTCAAGTTCTGCCGCTGAAATTTTATTTGCATTCCTCTCGTTGTGGCGCACAGCTCCATCACGAAGTTTAATTACATGGTCTGCCATGTTTTTAATTGCTTCGTTGTGTGTTACCATAATTATCGTGTTTCCATACTTTTTATTGACATCCTCAATCAGTTTTAAAATTTCTTTTGAAGTATTGTAATCTAATGCTCCGGTCGGCTCATCACAAAGCAGGATATCCGGATTTTTGACAATCGCACGACCGATGGAAACACGCTGTTGCTGACCACCGGAAAGCTGGTTTGGCAGCTTATAGCGGTGTTCATAAAGTCCTAAGGTGTGAAGCAGCTCATCAATATCCAGCGCATTATCAGAAAGATATGCCCCGACCTCAATATTTTCTTTTACATTCAGATTGCCAATCAGATTGTACATCTGAAAAACATATCCGAGATGCTTTCTGCGGTACTGGGTTAGTTTCTTCTCACTCATATCCTCTAATTTATCACCGTTAATGGATATGTAACCGGAATCCGCGCTGTCAATTCCTCCGATAATATTTAATAACGTTGATTTTCCGGAACCGGACGGTCCAAGCAGGACACAGAACTCTCCTTTTGCCACAGAAAAATTCATTCCACGCAGCACCTCCTGTCTGGTTTCTCCACTTCCAAAACCTTTTTTCAAATCAACAATTTCCAAAAATTTTCTCTCTTCCTCTGACATACTATGCTCCCCTTTTTCTTAATTTTAAATAGTAAACAATTGCGAAACTCAAATTTAGTTATCTATGATTGTACAAAATGAATAAAATCATCGAAGACACACTTTCGTTACGTGTCGCTCGCAACGGTACTAAGCGACCAAAATACGGTCGCTAAGGACCGGCGGCTCCCCAGCGTCTTCTTATGCTTTTATTCATTTTGTACAATCCAATATACTTTTTCTATGAGTTTCGCAATTATCTAAATTTCAAACAGATGACCGCCTGTTCTTGCATGTTTCTCATCAATCTATTAATTGCGAAAGAGTTAGTTGTAACTAATTTCAATTTGATTATAGCATAGTATATTGGCGGCACAAGATTGAGATGCTGTTATTGAGAAATTTTGTCAGTTTACGCCTTGCTTTATGTTCTCATTGACTGTTTTTTATAAAAAATATATATTATGTATATACTGTTACTACATAATTCAGGGTATTTTTAAATACGATTGACCCTTCCATATACAAAGGAGAACCTCCACATGAATGAAAAATTAGCCAAAGCCTGGGAATTATTTGACTCTGGAAATTATACAGACGCAGAGGCACTCTACAGAGAATGCCTCAGACAAATTCCATCCACTGACCACGAAGCTTACTGGCAGGCTTTGATGGGACTTATTTATGTCGAAAGCTTTTTAAAGAATTTTAAAGAAGCCCGTTCTTACGTGGTGCTCTTACTTTCCGCAGCAATAGACAATGAGGAAAAACATATTGCCCTGCATCAGGCAGGAATGACCGAACGAATGGCAGGGGACTATGAAAAAGCCATGGATTATATTTTGCAGGAGGAAGCCGTTATCCGGGAGTTTTTTGCTGACGACCCACTTGTTCTCTCCGTTAATCTTTATGAGCAGGGTTATCTCTCCATGAAGCTTAATAAGCTTACTTCTGCTGAAGAAATCATGCGCTCTGCTTTAACTTTCGCAAAAAAGTCCGGGGATTTCATCTCTGTCGGCTGTGCTTACCGCGGACTCGGGGAAATTATGAAAGCTTCTGATGAAAAAGATACGGCAGATGCTTATTTTAAGAAAGCAATCGAAGCCTTTCAACAAGGTGGGGACCCTTACGCAGTTGAGGAAGTCCAGGCGTTGAAATAATTGCGGACACACCCTCAGATAAAGTTATTTACTACATTATTTATTTGCTCAATCGTCTGTAACATTTTCTTTTATTCCTCTTATTCACTGCCTTCACACAGCAAAACTTCTTTCACAGTTTCTTTTCCAACGTGTGAATAGAATGGAGAAATGAAAAAAGCCGCTTTTTAGAAATTAAATTTGTCCGGACTCACATATTTATCCTTTGCCCAGCTATAACCGTTGTCATATTTTACCGTAAGATAGGAAATATCGTCCCCATCTACCAGTTTCACATAGCACACGCCATCTTCATCAAATTTATCTGTAATTTCTATTTTCTGATTACGATAATATACCCAGACCGTGCCGTCCTCCTCGTATTCCACCTCCGGAGAATTAAAATGCCCCATAATTTCATCCTCTGTCAATGGGCGCTCTGTTCCATCATTGTCCATAGCAACTCCGCCGCCGCCCATGACCGGATTTTCGGTATCCTCTGCTATATAAATATTGTATTCACCGTCCGATGTAAGCTCTAATGTTGCATCGGTCTGGTCTCCATTCCACCACAACTGGATGGTTCTCTGAATTCCTCCGATATTCATTGCATATGCGGTTCCGGTTCCGCCAATCATTAATACACATACTGCTGCTGCCGCTGCAACTATCTTTGTCATCTGTTTTCTTTTTAAAATTGCCATTTTCTTTACCTCCATCTCACTTAACCCGGAGGTCTGTAAACCCGAAAATGCCTGTTTGTATTTTTCTTTATTTGTCATCTTCCCATTCCTCCTGTAACTGACCTTTTAATACTGTTCTTCCGCGTGAAAGTCTTACTTTTACATTGCTCTGTGACAATTTTAAAATCTCTGCTATCTCTGCAACGGAATAATCTTCATAATAAAACAGATGAATAACAATTCTGTATTTTTCTGGAAGCTTCATCACTGCCGCAAATAAATCTTCTGCCTGTTCTGTCTCAAATGTCAGATGCTCCATATATTCTTCTAAAGACACTTTGTGATTTTTCCAGAATGCAAGGTTCGCATTTTTTGCTTTATTAATTGCCACCCGTATGAGCCATGCCCTTATATGCTGTTCGCTTTCAAACTCTTTTTTGCTGATATGATATTGAATGAACGTATCCTGTACTGCGTCCTCAGCATCCTCCGCATTTTTGCAGACATTGAATGCCACCGCATACAAATTATTCTGATAACGCTCAATCAATTGCTGTAATGGTTGTCTCATGAGTGCTCCTTTGTTGTGATACTTCTTTTTGAAGCAATATTTCTTTTCTTGAAAGACCTTTCACCTATAATACAGGTGGGATGCCAGAAAGGTTACATTGTTTGTAAAAAAAATTAAAAAGAGCCGCCGCCACAGGAAAGTCCGCTCTGTAAACTTTACTTCCCTGCAACAACTGCTCTCTTTTTTCACCGCCTCAAAGCGGCAGTGTCATTTTCAATCTGTCAATCAGATTTTAGTATCCCATTCCGGTATCTGTATTTTTCATGATTTTTACGAGACGGCTTGTTCCAAGTCTGTCTGCTCCAAGTCTCATAAACTCTTCTGCATCATCAAAAGAAGAAATTCCGCCGGCTGCCTTTACTTTTACGTTTGGTCCGATATGTTTTTTCATTAATTCCACATCCGCGAAGGTTGCACCTGATGTTGAAAATCCGGTAGATGTTTTAATAAATTCTGCTCCGGCATTGGTAACGATTTCACACATTTTAATTTTTTCTTCGTCTGTTAAAAGACAGGTTTCAATGATAACTTTCAAAATCTTTCCGCCACAGGCTTCATGAATTTGTCTGATTTCATTTTCCACTTCCTCGTATCTTCCATCTTTTAAAAATCCGATGTTGATTACCATATCAATTTCAGAAGCACCGTTTGCAATCGCATCCTTTGTCTCGAAAACCTTTGTAGCGGTTGTATGATAGCCATTCGGGAAACCAATTACAGTACAGATTGGAAGCTTTCCTTCCACATACTCTGCTGCCTGTTTTACATAAGCAGCCGGAATGCAGGCAGATGCACACCCATATTTAATTGCATCATCAAGAATTTCCTTAATGTCTGCCCAGGTTGCTGTCTGTGCTAATAATGTGTGGTCAACAATTTTTAAAACGTCTTTCTTATCCATTTTCTTTCCTCTTTTTCTTTCTTATTATAAACGGGTAAATTTAACATATTAGATTTTATTTGTTCATGTATCATTCTCTACTTCAGTTCGTCAAGTAATGACGTTCCAATCGTATTTTCCGGCATCTCTACACCAAAATTGTCTGCAATCGTTGCACCAATTACTGCAAAAGTATCGGTATCTGCAAGTCTTCCGGACTCTTTCATGGATTTGGAATATGCCACAAATGGAACCTGCTCTCTTGTGTGGTCTGTTCCGGTATAAGTCGGGTCATTTCCATGGTCTGCTGTAATAATTAACAAATCATCCTCGCGGAGTGCTTCTAGCAGCTCGCCAAGCTTTACATCGAAGCGTTCGAGCTCCTCTGCATAGCCTTTGACATTTCTTCTGTGTCCCCAGAGTGCGTCAAAATCTACAAGATTTACAAAGCAGAGACCTGAAAAATCTCTTCCGGCAATCTCAATTGTCTGCTCCATTCCATGTACGGAGCTTTTTGATTTATTGGATTCGGTAATTCCTTCTCCGTCAAAAATATCACTGATTTTTCCGACAGAAATTACATCATAACCGGCATCCTTTAACGCATTTAAAGCTGTTCTTCCATATGGTTTTAACGCATAGTCATGACGGTTGCTCGTTCTTTTAAATTCTCCCTTTTTCCTGCCGATATATGGGCGGGCAATGACACGTCCGACTTTCCATTCGTCCTTCATTGTAAGCTCACGCGCAATCTCACAGCAACGGTACAGCTCGTCCAAGCCAAATGTCTCTTCATTTCCACAAATCTGAAGCACGGAATCTGCTGATGTGTACACAATCATATGACCGGTTGCAATCTCTTCCTCTGCAAGCTCGTCTAAAATTTCTGTTCCGCTCGCACTCTTATTTCCGATAACCTTATGTCCGGTTCTCTTTTCCAGTTCTTCAATAAGTTCCTTTGGAAAACCTGTCTCGGTAAAAGTCTGGAACGGAGTGGTGATATGCAGTCCCATCATCTCCCAGTGTCCGGTCATCGTATCTTTTCCGGTGCTTGCCTCATTCATTTTGGTAAAATAAGCGAGTGGTTTTTCTACCGGTGCAATGTTTTTTAATTCTTTTAAATTGGCAATTCCAAGCTTCTGCATGTTCGGAATATTAAGATTTCCAACCGTCTCTGCAATATGTCCTAATGTATCGGTTCCCGCATCATGATAATCTGCTGCATCTTTTGCATTTCCAATTCCGCAGGAATCAATTACAATTGTAAAAATTCTTTTATATTTTTTTGCTTCCATAATAAATAATTCCCCTTTCCAGACTTATGCGCCCGCTATTGTCGTTTGGGCAAGTCTCTTTCGCATAGCATATTTAGAATAACACAATACATTCAAAAATCCCAGTACGATTATTTTTCACGGTCGGCTTTTATCAGTTTACGGATAGCTTCCACTCCTACTGTAATTGCTGCTTCGGTATCATGTACAATCGGATTTTCCATTCCGAGCGCATTTCTCTCCTGGTTTCCAACTACAAGGAAGTTTGAACCACAGCGCACTCTAAGATGTGCAGCTACGATAAACAACGCTGCCGACTCCATCTCTGATGCTTTGCAGCCCATACGCTTCCAGGCTTCCCACTTATTTAAAAGCTCATAGCTTACCGGCATCCGCTCCGGCTCATGCTGTCCGTAAAATGCATCCTTACACTGGACAACACCCGCATGATAAGTATATCCAAGTTCCTTCGCTGCTGATACAAGCGCATTGGCAACCTCTAAATCTGCGACTGCCGGATATTCAATCGGTGCATACTCACGGCTTGTCCCTTCCATCCGTACTGCACCTGTTGCAACCACAATATCTCCACCTTTTACGTCAAGGTCTATTCCACCGCAGGTTCCTACACGAATAAAAGTATCTGCTCCACACTGCGCAAGTTCTTCCATCGCAATAGAAGCGGAAGGACCGCCGATCCCAGTAGAAGTAACACTTACTTTTTCTCCATCTAAATAGCCTGTATAAGTAACAAATTCCCTGCTGTCTGCAATAAGCTTTGCATCATCAAAATGCTTTGCTATCTTCTCACATCTTTTCGGGTCTCCCGGTAAAATCACATAACGTCCGACATCTCCCGGTCTGATTTGTAAATGATACTGTAATCCCACTTCTCCTGAATAGTTCTGCATAATAAAATCCTCCGTTCCTATCTCTCTTCTTTATATATTCTGGCACAAAATCCATGTACTTTCTTGCTTTCATAAAGCATCTGATCCGCTTTCCTGTAAAGACTGTCAAATGTCTCTCTACTATTTTCACAGAAAAATACAGCGCCAAGACTTACCGTAAGTTTATGTCCCTTCAATTCCCTGATATATATTTCATTAATACATCCGAATAAATTTTCAAAAAAGTCTTCCGCCTCTTTTTCCGTCCGGATTTCCGGAATAAACATCGCAAACTCGTCCCCGCCAAGCCTTAAGACGACATCATCTTTTCGGCAGATTTCCTGCATTTTGCTTGCAATTGCAATTAGTACCTTATCACCGACAATATGACCGTAGGTATCATTAATCTGCTTAAACTTGTCACAGTCTAAAACACACATCATTCCTGCTTTCTATCATGCGGCCAATTTCATTCTCGCCGCTTCCTCTGTTGCGTATTCCGGTCATTAAGTCTGTCTCTGATAGTTCACGCAGTTCACATTCATTCTCCCTGATATTTGTAACTTTTTGAGAAATGCTTTGTTCTGAACGACAGATAGCCTCATATAGCACCTGGATTTCATCCCTTGTTGTCACCTGATACCTGTATTTCCACTCTTTCGAGCCCTACCAGCTGTATTGCATATGCAAAAAGATTATACATATTATGGTCCACCATATAAACATCGCTGATATATCTGCCTGTCCCATAAACGTTCACAACTACCGCCAGTATAACAACTGCGACTGTAATAATCTTTACAATCTTAATATATACAGAATCACCGTCATAAGGCTCCCGCAGCTTCTCATAATCTGCTGCTAACCGTTCTTTAGAGCATCCATAAATATATCCAAGTGGAAAATTATCTCTCCATTTTTCTGGAAAAAAATGAAGCACTAATGCCACTGTAAGCACCGTAATTCCTTTATCCGTAATATCTAAAATGATATCTCCTAAAAACTGTGCCAAAAAACCTGATAATCCATGATTGCACAAGAAAAAAACGTATGGTGCTGCAATTGTCCCACCAACCGTCTTTCCATACACATACCATCCTAAAACAGAGCCTCCTGCCCCACCGATTAACACCGTAATAAAAAATAGAAGAACATATCCGCTCCACTTTTTATACAGTCCCTGCTGTGAAATAACCGCTGCAATATACGCCATCGCAACAGTTAAAAGTCCGAACATAATGCCGGTCGGTTCTCCAAAATATCCCAGATAATTTGATATAAATGCTGCTATCATTCCGGGAATCGGTCCTGCTAAAGCCCCGACTAAAATACTCCCTATATTATCTAAATATAAGGGAGCATTTATTGCCAAAACAACTTTAGACAGAATAACATTCAATAAAATTCCAAATATAATTAATCGCAATACCTTATATGTGAACATCCGGTCAATACGAATTCTGTATTTCTGCCCTGATTTCAAAAACATTCTCCTTTGTATCAGTAGAATTATTCTACTTCTGTCTATTTACTATTATACTGATACCGGGCACTTTTACAATCTTTTTTTGCATAGACAAAAACAGACATTTTATCATCTGGCATATTTTAAGTCAGCAGCTTAAAGGGTGCTTGCTTTCTTCATAAACTCCAGATAAAGGCTGAACAGCACGGCGCAGACGGGAACGCTGAACAGCACCCCTAAGATACCGAATGCTTCGCCGCCAATCGTAACAGCCATCAGCACAAGCAGTCCAGGAAGTCCGACGGACTTGCCGACTACCTTTGGATAAATCAGATTGCCCTCCACCTGCTGCAAAACGAGCAGAAAGAGAACGAACCACAGAGCTTTGCCGGGGTCTGCCAGCAGAATCAAAAACGCGCCAAGGCCGCCGCCGATCCATGCACCGAAAATCGGCACCAGCGCAGTGACTGCCACAAACACAGAGACTGCACCGGCATATGGAATCCCAAGAATCAGCATTCCCAAAAAGCACAGAACACCGATGATAACCGCTTCGGTAAGCTGCCCGCTGACAAAATTTGTGAAGGTCTGGTTCGTCAGAGAGGCAATGCCAAAAAGCCGCTGCGCTTTCTTTTTCGGAAGAACTGTCACAATGAGGTTTTTCAAATGTGCCGTAACGACTTCCTTCTTTGCAAGCAGATACAGAGCAAAGACAAGTCCCAAAAAGACATCCAGCAAAACTGACAGTACAGAGGTTGCCGCGCCCCACGTTACGGTGAGGATGACGTTTTTCTCGTCGCTGATCAGGGCGGTGACCTTCTCCATCAACAGGTCAGAGTCTATGGCATATTCAGGCAGGACAATGTTATATTTTGCAGCAAACTGGGCAACGCCTGTCCACCACCGCTCGATTTCTTCCACATAGACCGGCATGTTTTGGATAAACTCATCGACGGATTCCTGGAGGCTTGGAATCATCATAAACACCACAGCAAACAGAATTCCCAGGGCAAGTACGGTGCTTGCTGTCAGGCACACAGGACGGGTCAGCTTTGCAGGAGCTTTACGGCATACCTTATTCCAACAGCATTCCAACGGCCGAAGGACTACGTTGAGCAGAAAAGCAATCACACCTCCGATCAAAAATGGAGTGAACAGCGCAAGCGTCCTGCCAAGGAAACGCAAAACAGTGTCAAGATTTACCAACGCCCATGCGAATACAATAAGCAGCAACAATGCACGGATGATATAGTGAACGATCGTCTCGTCCGGCCATTTACTTCCCTGTGGTGCAGGATTCTCATCTCTGTTACCGGCCGTGTTTTTTATTTTTTTCTCCATGTTTTTCCTTTCCGTCAGTATAGGAAACCTTTTCAAATCCGAATGCACTTTTGCAAGGCTTTATACTCACCCAATAGCTTTATTGTCCGCAGGTCGAACACACGTCGCATTGCCGGACTGTGATGTAGAATACCCTGTACGCGCTCAGATCGGAGACCGTGATCTCCAAATTCTGCACAGCAAAGGAATCGCCCTTGGTGGGAACTCTATTCAGTTGCTCCATGACCCAGCCGCCGACGGAAACACTGTCCGATTTCAGCTTGACATCAAAGAATTCCATAAAATCCTCCAGGCTGACGGAGCAGCCCACGCGATAGATATTCT
>CAKRCJ010000037.1 GCA_934307185.1 uncultured Roseburia sp. | reverse complement strand
CACTGCGGCGTATAAGGTAGATGTCGCAAGCGACCGCCGCAGGCGCGAGAATGTGCCAAGGCACATTCTTTGTTCTATAATGGGAAATTCCTTGTTATGCAAAAATGTACCAAAGCATATTTTTTTGTTATGTATGAAAAAGTTTTGGGAGAAGCTCATATGTATGATTTTAAAAGCCGTGTGACCTATAGTGAGATAAACAGTGAAAAAGAGATGACGCTTTCAGCAATTGTGGATAGTTTACAGAATTGCTGCACATTCCAGTCGGAGGACTTGGGAATAGGAGTTGATTATTTAAAAGAAAATCATGTTGCGTGGGTACTCTCATCCTGGGAGATTGTGTTAGAACGCAGTCCGAAGTTTGCTGAGCAGATTGTTACAGGCACCTGGCCGTATTATTTTAAAGGCTTTTGTGGTTATCGTAATTTTACCATCCGGGATGAAAAAGGAGAACTATGTGTATTTGCCAATTCCGTATGGGCGTATATGGATACCGAAACAATGCGTCCGAGAAGAATTGATGAGAAAGTACAGAACGCATATATTCCTGGAATGGAGCCACAGATTGAATATGAGTGGTCAGACCGGAAGATACGTCTGGAGGGGGATCCTGTTTTTAAGGAAGCCATTCCGGTGCAGAAGTATTATATTGATACCAACCATCATATGAACAACGGAAAGTATATTTTGCTGGCAGAGGAATTTCTGCCGGAAGGATTTTTGATAAAAAGCATCCGGGTAGAATATAAAAAAGCCGCGATTTTAGGAGATATTTTATATCCGGCGGTGTATAATGAAGAGGACGGAGTAACTATTGTACTGGCAGATGAGGAACAGAAGCCTTATGCCATTATGCAGTTTAAGAGGAAAGAGAAATGTTAAAATTAGGAGAATATCAGAAACTTACAGTAATAAAAAAAGTAGAATTCGGAGTATATCTGGCAGAAGAAGCGGATTTGGAGAAAAGAGTGCTTCTGCCGGCGAAGCAGGTACCGGAAAATACTAAAATTGGCGATGAGTTAGAAGTTTTTCTTTATAAAGATTCAAAAGACCGTTTGATTGCAACTACAAATGAACCGAAACTGACACTTGGAGGACTGGCTGTTTTACGTGTGGCAGAGATTGGAAAAATAGGGGCATTTTTAGACTGGGGACTGGAAAAAGACTTATTCTTACCTTATAAAGAGATGACAGCAAAGGTACAACCGGAGGATGAAGTGCTTGTGACACTTTATATTGATAAGAGTAGCAGGTTATGTGCAAGCATGAAGAAGTTATATGACCTTCTTTCCACAGATGCACCTTATAAAGAGGGGGATGTGGTCTGCGGCAGAGTGTATGAATTCAGCGATAATTTTGGAACATTTGTGGCAGTGGATGATAAATATTCAGCTATGATTCCAAGACATGAGGATACAAGCAGGCTGCGCATTGGCGATGAGATAGAGGTTAAAGTAATTAAGGTGAAGCCGGATGGAAAGCTTGATGTTTCCATGCGGGAGAAGGCTTATCTTCAGATGGATTCCGATGCAGAGAAGGTTATGAGCGTAATTGAGGAGTTTGCCGGAGTGCTTCCGTTTAGTGACAAGGCATCACCGGAGGTCATTAAAAGAGAAACCGGCTTGAGCAAAAATGCTTTTAAACGCGCAGTGGGCAGGTTATATAAGGAACACCGTGTGGTTATTACAGAAAAGAGTATAAGGAAGGTGGACTAACATGAAAAAAGTAATCAGTACAGAAAAAGCACCAGCAGCAATTGGACCATATTCTCAGGCAATTGAGGTAAATGGAATAGTTTATACCTCAGGAATTATTCCTGTTGTTCCAGAGACCGGAGAAATTCCGGAAGGCTCCGTAGAGCAGGCAAAGCAGGCACTTAAAAATCTTTCCAACCTGTTAGAAGCAGCCGGAACAAGTATGGATAATGTTGTAAAAACAACCGTATTTATTAAAGAAATGAATGATTTTGGTGCAATTAATGAAGTGTACAAGACATTCTTTACCGCTGACTATCCATCCAGAAGCTGTGTTGAAGTAGCACGTCTTCCAAAAGATGTAATGTTAGAGATTGAAGCAATTGCAGTAAAATAATAAAATACTTATTAAAAGAGAGGTTTTTAGGAAGAATTTTCCGTAAAACCGCTCTTTTTCTTTCTTAATAGAGGAATAGCGGTTGACATCACTTTTTCACTTTGCTATAATAACCACGTAATAAATGTAACAAATTCGTAACAAATAGTTTCTTGGAGGCAATTTACAAGATGAATTATAAAATGACAAGATTAGCCAGCTGCTTATTAGCTGGTGCGATTGTAATAAGTGGTACAGGAGTAGGAGTTTATGGAGCACAGCAGACGGGAGGGGTATCTTCTGTTATTGCCACAGGAGTTTCGTCCAATGGCTCTCCGGCAGCAGGTTTTTCGAAAATGCTTTCCCAGTGTTTGATTAGCAGTGATAAGCAGGCAGCAGAACAGGCGGCTGCAGCAGATGAGCAGGTGAGTGAGAATGATGTGCCGGTTGTTACATCTGAGTATTCAGATATCGCAATTGCACAGGTTGATAATTTCGTAAATGTCAGAGCAGAAGCGAATACAGACAGCGAAGTGCTCGGTAAGTTATATAATAATTCTGCAGCAACTGTATTAGAGACAACAGATGATGGATGGTATAAGATTACATCTGGAAGTGTTACAGGATATGTAAAAGCAGAATATGTTGTAACAGGAGATGAGGAGCTTGCTAAGAAAGTAAGTACCAAGTATGCTACCGTAACAACAACAACTTTGTTTGTAAGAACAGAGCCTTCTACAGATGCAAGTATTTTAACAATGCTTGGAGAAGGTGATGACTTCGTAGTTGTAGACGATTCCATGAAAGACAGTGGATGGGTTATCGTAACTACAGAAGAGGGAGACGGATACGTTTCCACAGATTATGTAAATATATGGATTGATTTTGTAAAAGCAGAATCAAAGGCAGAGGAAGAAGCAAGACTTGCGAAAGAAGAGGCAGAACGTCAGGCAGCCGCAGCGGCAGCCGCAGCAGCAAAGAAGAAATCCTCAAGCAGTTCATCTTCTTCATCAAAAAGCTCAAGCAGTTCATCTTCCACAACTACTTATTCTGCGCCAAGTGGTTCGGATGGACAGGCAGTTGCCAACTATGCATGCCAGTTTGTGGGTAATCCTTATGTGTATGGTGGCTCAAGCCTTACAAATGGCACAGACTGCTCCGGATTTGTAATGTCTGTTTATGCAGCATTTGGAATCAGCCTTCCACATTCCTCAAGCGGACAGAGAAGCTGTGGATATGAAGTAAACCTTTCCGAGGCACAGCCGGGAGATATCGTATGTTATAGTGGACATGTTGGAATTTATATTGGTAATAACACAATTGTACATGCCAGCACACCATCAAGTGGTATTAAGTATTCTACCGCTACATACAGAAACATTCTTTCTGTCAGAAGAATTTTCTAAGCATTATAGTGAGATTTTGGGACCGTCAGTTTATGACGGTCCTTTTTGCTATGGCGAATTATTTTTTAATATATCGTGGTTTCATCAAATGAAGAAAATGTCGGAAAAATTCAGAAAAAACAGAAAAATATATTCTCCCATATAATAATACAATTTATTAAATGTGCACAAAAGCGAAAGATACCAGGTGGAAAAGTAATCAACAGTGGAAAAGTTATTAGAAAGTTATCAACAGCAAAAAAACTCGAAAAAGCCAAAAAAATAAAGTTATACACTAAGTTATCAACGTTATCCACAAAAAATCACGTTGAAAACTAGGTTTACATAGTAAAATACTCGAATATATGTTTTGTATATAAGTGATAAAGTTAACGGAAAAGTAAAAATAAGTAAACGTGCTTTAATATAATAAATAGAATGAAAGAAGAAAAAAACAACACAAATTGTCGGAAAAAATAAATAAAAAACAGGAAGTTATTACAAATAATGCGGTATCTTGAAAAATCAGAGGAGTTTTGATATACTTACATGCATAAATTTTTTTCAGCTGAGAAAAATAACCAGGAGTGTTGCATGATAAAGAAAGTAGATATACTGGGAATTCAACTGGACAATTATACAGTGCGGGAAGCAATCATGTGTGTAGAACGTTACCTCAGTAATGATGTTTTAAATACAATTGAGAGCATTTCACTTCAGATGCTGATTAATTCTGAGACAGATACTGTATTAAAAGAAGTCATGGGCTCACTTGATTTGGCGGTAATTGGTGAAAAGGAGATTATTCAGGCTGCAGGCTTAGAAACAATGCAGCGGATAAAAGAAACCGAGGAAAATGACTTCTATTTTGAATTCTTTAAGCGAATAGAGCGTAATAAAAAAAGTGTTTTTCTGTTAGGAGAAACTGAGGAGAAGATTGAGAAATTAAAGAAAGAACTGCAAAAGGATTTTGCACAGTTAAAATTTGCCGGAGAATATGCGGTTGAAAACTGCGTAGGAGATCTTGAAGCAGTGATTAATGACATGAATGCGACGACTCCGGATGTGATTGTGTCTGTATTGCCATCTCCGCTTCAGGAGCATTTTTTACATGAACACAGAGACAAAATGAATGCTAACATCTGGTATGGCATTGGCGGAGTGCCAATACATAAGAAAAAGCATGGTGTGATAGAGTATTTAAAGAGCTTCATTCATCGCGGAAAATTGATTAATAGTATGAATAAATATGATGGAAAAGAAAAGGACGAGTAAGTAACATGCAGAAATTATATAACAGACGTTCAGTGGTAGTAGATTATATTATGGTTTTAATCGGTACAGGATTGCTTGCAGCGTCTATTCAATGTCTGTATGACCCGATTGGTCTTGTTACGGGAGGATTTACCGGATTAGCAATTATTTTAAAAGAAATAACAGGTGGAATGATTGATGGTGGTATTCCGCTGTGGTTTACCAACATTGCGTTAAATATTCCGCTGTTTCTGATTGCACTGAAGCTGAAAGGGAAAAGATTTATCTGGAGAACTTTTGTCGGAACAATGTTACTTTCTGCATGGATTTATGTAATTCCCGCAATTGACCTGACACAGCAGGATTATTTCCTTGCAGCAATCTTTGGCGGCTGCATCGGTGGGGCAGGAATGGGACTTATACTTATGGCACGTTCTACCACAGGTGGAACAGAGATGGTGGCTGTTTTAATCCAGCATTTTATCAAACATTATTCCGTCGTACAGATTATGCAGATTTTAGATGGACTGATTGTATTATTGGGCCTGTACCTTTTTGGTATCAAAGTTGGAATGTATGCGATTGTGGCAATTTTTGTCACGACAAAGGTTTCAGATGGACTGATGGAAGGCTTTAAGTATTCGAAATCAGCATTCATTATTACAGACAGGTATGAGGAAGTAGCAAAACGGATTTTGCAGGAGCTTGACCGTGGAATTACCGGATTGTATGCAAAAGGAATGTATTCCGGAGATGATAAATGTGTGCTATACTGCGTAGTTTCCAAAAAACAGATTGTAGAATTAAAAGAGATTGTTGCAGGCATTGATGCGGATGCATTTGTTATCGTGTCCGATGTCAGGGAAGTTTTGGGAGAAGGATTTTTAGAGTACAATAAAAATTAAATTTTTGTGAACAATGCATACTGCTGAAATAAGGAAAAAGAATAGGAAACTTGAGGAAATGCATAAAAAAATGTGTATTTCCTCTTTCTTTTTTTGCAGTTTTGCATTAAAATGTAACCTAGGTATTTTTATTGAGGGATAAAAGTGTGAATTTTTTTGTGAAAGTTGAACAGAATCGAACCAGAGAAGGAGCATAGCTTATGATATCGAATCAGATACTTCAGAACACAATTGATGGATTGAAGGGAATAACCAGAATTGATTTATGTATTATTGACGTAGAGGGAAAGATTTTGGCAGCCACATTTCCTGAAGCAGAAAAATATATAGAACCGGCTCAGGCATTCGTAGAGTCACCGGCAGACAGCCAGGTGGTGAATGGATACCAGTTTTTCAAGGTATTTGATGAGCATCAGTTAGAATATATTCTGCTGGCAAACGGTGACAGTGATGATGTTTATATGGTGGGTAAAATTGCCAGTTTCCAAATACAGAATCTTCTGGTAGCATATAAAGAGAGATTTGATAAAGATAACTTTATTAAAAATCTGTTGTTGGACAACCTTCTTCTGGTTGATATTTATAACAGGGCGAAAAAGCTTCACATTGATACAGAAGTACGCCGAGTTGTATTTATCGTTGAGACAAACCGTGAGAAAGACGGCAACGAACTGGAAAAGATACGTGGAATTTTTGGCGGAAAGTCCAAAGATTTTGTCACTGCAGTAGACGAGAAGAATATAATTGTCGTAAAAGAAGTGGCAGATAATGAAGGCTACGATGAACTGAATAAGACAGCAGAGGTTATTGTGAATTTATTCCGCTCTGATGCACAGAATGATGTACATGTAGCATATGGAACAATTGTAAATGAGATTAAGGAAGTATCACGTTCTTACAAAGAAGCAAGAATGGCTTTGGATGTAGGAAAGATTTTCTTTGAAGAGAAGGATGTAATCGCATACTCTACATTAGGAATCGGACGACTGATATATCAGCTTCCTATTCCACTTTGCAAGATGTTTATCAAAGAGATTTTTGATGGAAAGTCACCGGATGATTTTGACGAGGAGACTCTGACAACAATTAATAAGTTTTTTGAGAATAGTCTGAATGTTTCTGAAACATCCCGACAGTTGTATATCCACAGAAACACGCTTGTTTACCGGTTGGACAAACTTCAGAAGTATACAGGGCTTGATCTGCGTGTATTTGAAGATGCAATCACGTTTAAGATTGCACTTATGGTTGTAAAGTATATGAAGTATATGGAGTCATTGGATTACTAGGTTTTAGGAGGAAGCAATGATTAAGTTGGAACATGTCAGCAAGTCATATTCGGCAGGAATTCCTGCACTGAATGATGTAAGCCTTGACATTGAGGAAGGTGAATTTGTATTTATTGTTGGTGACAGTGGTTCGGGAAAGTCTACGTTTATTAAGCTTTTGCTGAAAGAACTGGAGCCAACAGAAGGTACAATCACGATTAATGATAAAAAATTAAATAAAATCAGAAGAAGGCAAATCCCGAAATTCCGCCGCAATATCGGTGTTGTATTTCAGGATTTCCGATTGTTAAAGGACAGAAATATTTATGACAATGTAGCATTTGCCCAAAAGGTAATCGGTGAATCGAACCGCAACATCCGAAAAAATGTTCCGGCGATATTGTCCATGGTAGGTCTTGCGGCAAAGTATCGTTCTTATCCGAGACAGTTATCCGGTGGAGAGCAGCAGCGTGTTGCCATCGCAAGGGCGTTAATCAACGAGCCGAAAATATTGTTGGCGGACGAGCCGACCGGTAACCTGGACAGCAATAATGCATGGGAAATCATGAAGCTGTTAGAAGAAATTAACAGCCGCGGAACAACGGTAGTTGTCGTAACACATAATCTTGAGATTGTAAAATCTATGAATAAGCGTGTAATCACTATGAAGAAAGGCTCTGTCGTAGATGACAGTGAGGGTGGTTATAACGATGAGAATTAGTACATTTTTTTATACAATTAAACAGGGACTGAAAAATATCTGGAAGAATAAGATGTTTTCCCTTGCGTCTATTGCAACAATGACAGCATGCATTTTCCTCTTTGGTCTGTTTTATATCATCGTCACAAATTTTCAGTCAATGGTAAAGGATGCAGAGTCCGGAGTGGCAGTTACCGTATTTTTTGATGAGGGTATTTCAGACGAAAGGATTGAAGAGATTGGAAAACTCATTCAGGCAAGAGCAGAGGTTTCAAGATACGATTATATTTCTGCCGACGAAGCGTGGGAGAACTATAAAGAAAAATATTTTAAAGGAAATGAAGCCGCAGCAGCGAGCTTTGCCGGAGATAACCCGTTAGCAAATTCAGCGAGCTATGCAATTTATATGAATGATATTTCCATGCAGGAGACGCTTGTTACATACTTACAGTCTGTGGATGGAATAAGGGAAGTAAAGCAGTCAGAGATGGTTGCAAATACGTTAACCGATTTTAATAAATTAATTGGATACATTTCAGCAGGAATTATTATAATATTGCTTGGAGTGGCGGTCTTTTTGATTAGCAATACAATTACTGTGGGAATTTCTGTCCGCAGGGAAGAAATTGGAATTATGAAGCTAATCGGGGCAACGGATTATTTTGTACGCGCACCGTTTGTAGTAGAAGGTATTGTAATCGGCCTGATTGGTGCGGCAATCCCACTTGGAATTTTGTATTTACTTTATGGAAAAATTATCGAATATATCGGGCAAAAGTTTAACTTTATCAGTAATATGATGAAGTTTCTTCCGGCAGATGAATTATTCCAGACTCTTGTTCCGGTCGCATTGATACTCGGTGTCGGCATCGGTTTTATCGGAAGCCGCATCACAATTAGAAAGCACTTGAAAGTATAAATATATGAAGAAAAGAACCATTTTACACCGTATATTAGCGGTGGTACTTGTTCTCACGATGGCAACCGGACTGACGGTGGAGGCAAAAAGCAGTAAAAGCAGCAGTAAGAGCAGTGCAGAATCCACTTCATTAAAGGAAGCCCAGCAGGAAAAAAAAGAACTCGAAAAACGTCTGAAGGAAGCAAAAAATCTTATTAATGATTTAAAGGATTCCAAAGGTGATGTGGAAGAAAAAGTCGAGGAACTTAACTCACAGCTGATTGATATTTCTGCGCAGATTACAAATCTTGAAGGTCAGCTGACAGAGAAAAGCGCAGAGATTGCTGATGCAGAAACAAGGCTTGCACAGGCGCAGGAAGAAGAGCAAAAGCAGTATGAGGATATGAAGGTTCGTATCCGCTATATGTATGAAAATAGTCAGACTACCTATTTAGAGCAGCTTTTAAGTGCAGGGAGTGTGGCAGAATTCTTAAATACGGCGGAGTACATTTCACAGATACAGAAATATGACAGGGCAAAGCTTACCGAATTCGAGGAAACGGTCGAGTATATTACAAATGCAAAAGCGCAGTTAGAGCAGGATTATGCAGACCTTGAGACAATGAAGGCGAGTGTGGAGGAACAGAAAAAATCCGTAGCAGCGCTGATGAAACAGAAAGAAACAGAGTTAGCTGGTATTACAGAAAATATTTCTGATGCCCAGACGGAGGCAAAGTATTTTGAAGCGGAAATCCAGGCACAGGAGGAATTGATTACAGAGATTAAAAGGATTGAGGCGGAGAAAGCTGCGGCAGCAGCAGCGGCGGCTGCCGCAGGGCAGACAGTTGCAGATAATCCGTATACCGGAGGTGCATTTACCTGGCCTTGTCCGAGCAGTACAAGAGTTACGAGCCAGTATGGCCCAAGAACCTCCCCAACCTCAGGTGCATCAACTAATCATAAAGGAATTGATATTGGTGCAGCGTATGGTGCTTCAATTGTTGCGGCAGCAGACGGAACAGTAAAAGCGGCAAATTACAGCAGTTCTGCCGGTAATTATGTAATGATTGACCATGGCGGCGGACTATATACGGTATATATGCATTGTTCTTCACTTGCAGTTTCTGTGGGAACGACTGTTTCAGCCGGACAGACAATTGCCTACGTAGGTAGTACGGGCATTTCTACTGGAAATCATTTACATTTTGGTGTATCATTAAACGGAAGTTATGTCAGCCCATGGAATTATTTAGGCGGTTGATTGATTTTCTGGGAAGAAGATGACTTTGCAGTAGCGTATAAAAATGATAAAGTGTATGAATTCCCTGTCTTAGACAGGGAATTTTTGCATATGTTTACTAGAAAGGAATTATATGGAACAACAGAATTTCGAAATGAATGAGAATGAAAAAGAAATAACAGCTCCTTCCAAAAATAAAAAGGGAGGAATGCTAAAAGGAATTGCAATCGGAGTAATTGCAACTTTGATTATTGGATGGACCGGTATTAATATTGCATGTCTGGCAACAAATTCACAGATTTTAATTACTGGAAAAGAAGGCAGTGCATCTACCGGAAATTCTGTCTTAAATTCAAAAGTTGTAAGCAAAATTAACGAGCTGACCGCATACATGAATTTGTATTATTATGATGAAATGGATGACACAGCACTTCAGGACGGATTGTATGAGGGGCTTTTAGAGGGACTTGGGGATAAATATTCGGTCTATTACAATGCGGAGGATTATCAGGCATCACAGGTTTCCACGACTGGTCAGTATTACGGAATTGGAGCAGGGTTAAGCCAGGATAAAGATACGATGGTGGTGACAATCAATAAAATATATGAGGGAACACCGTCAGATACTGCAGGTTTATTAAAAGACGATGTGATTATTTCCGTTGAAGACACCGATGCAACTTCTATGGAAGTATCGGAGCTTGTGAAATTAATCCGCGGTGAAAAGGGAACAACAGTTCACTTAGAGGTTTACCGTCCGTCTACAAACGAATATCTTTCTTTTGATGTAGAACGTCAGGATATTACACTTCCAAGTGTTTCACACAAGATGTTAGAGAGTAATATCGGTTATGTGCATATCGATTCTTTTGAAACAAAGACTGCAACACAGTTTGAGGAAGCGATAAGCGATTTGCAGAATCAGGGAATGAGTGCGCTTATTATTGATGTAAGATACAATCCGGGCGGAATGGTTACATCGGTTGTAAAAATTTTAGACGATATTTTACCGGAAGGAACGGTTGTTTATACGGAAGACAAGAACGGAAACAGACAGGATTATACTTCAAGCGGAGATACGTATTTAGATTATCCGATGGCAGTTCTTATTAATGGAGACAGTGCGAGTGCCGCAGAGATATTAGCAGGTGCAATCAAAGATTATAATTATGGTACATTAATCGGAACAACCACTTTTGGAAAAGGTATTGTACAGACCATTTTCCCATTAGAGGACGGAGATGCAGTAAAATTGACCACTGCCAAATATTTTACACCAAACGGTAATTATATCCATGGTGTTGGAATTGAACCGGACATTGAATTGGAATATGAATATCTCGATAAAGAGGCAACCTCCTACGACGAGGCAAACGATAACCAAATTCTAAAGGCAATTGAAGTATTGAAAGAAAAATCAGGAGAAACAAACGAATGAAGATAACACTTTATCGGGCAATAACAGGAACGCTGGTTGTTCTCTGGATGGCAGTTATTTTTCTGTTTTCCAGCCAGCCGGCAGAGCAATCCGGTAAAATGAGTGGAAATGTCTGTGATAAGATTGTAGAGGACACCAATCAGATTTTAAATCTGAATATGACAGAACAGAAAAAGGAAGCTACTGCAAAAAAGATAGAGTTTCCAGTAAGAAAAGCAGCCCATATGACCGAATATGCCATATTGGGTCTGCTTTCTTTCGCGTTTTACCGTGGCATACTAAAAAAAGATAAGGCGCGTTATGCGGCAGCTTTGCTGACAGCGGCGTTATATGCCTGTACAGATGAGTTTCACCAGCGTTTTTCTTTTGGGCGCTCGGCAGAAGTAAGGGATGTCTGTGTTGATACGGCGGGTGCTGCAATTGGACTTTTGATTCTTTATTTTATCTTAAAAGTCGTGCGAAAACATTGCCAAAAGCACAAGGTTAATTTACAATAAATTTAAAAACAGATGAAAGAGGTGATACTGTGGTAGAACTTGATCAATTTAAAGTGACTCTGAATTCATACAGAGAACCGCTGCAGGAAGTGAGGGATTCACTTTGACCTGGCAAATAAAGAGCAGAAAATCCAGGAATTAGAGCGGGAAATGGAAGATGGAAATTTCTGGAATGACCCGGATGTTTCCCAGAATAAAATGAAAACATTAAAAAGTCTGAAGGACGATGTTGCAACTTACAATAAGCTTGAGGCGCAGTTTGAAGATATAGAAACGCTTCTTGAAATGGGATATGAGGAAAACGATGCCTCTTTAATCCCGGAGATAGAGGAAATGCTTGGTGAGTTCACCGAGACCTATGAGAGCATACGAATAAAGACAATGCTTTCCGGGGAATATGATGCAGACAATGCGATTTTGTCACTCCATGCAGGGGCAGGAGGAACTGAGTCGTGTGACTGGGCGCAGATGCTGTTCCGCATGTATTCCAAGTGGGCAGATTCCAAAGGTTTTGAGTTAGAAGTATTAGACTCCTTAGATGGTGATGAGGCAGGAATTAAGTCCATTACCTTCCAGATTAATGGGGAAAATGCCTATGGCTATCTGAAATCAGAAAAAGGGGTTCACCGTCTGGTACGTATTTCCCCATTTAATGCGGCAGGAAAAAGACAGACTTCTTTCGTATCCTGTGATGTCATGCCGGATATTGAG
>CAKRCJ010000036.1 GCA_934307185.1 uncultured Roseburia sp. | reverse complement strand
ACTTTACTGTACACCATGTGAGTCTTTCTGGACAGAGTCACAGCTTGTTGACGGAAAATGCCCGGACTGTGGACGTGAAGTAAAACCGGCAAAAGAGGAAGCATATTTCTTTAAAATGAGCAAATATGCAGACCGCCTGATTGAACATATTAACACACACCCGGAGTTTATTCAGCCGGTATCACGTAAAAATGAGATGATGAACAACTTCTTACTTCCGGGCTTGCAGGATTTATGTGTATCGAGAACTTCCTTCAGCTGGGGAATTCCGGTAGATTTTGACCCGAAGCATGTTGTTTATGTATGGCTTGATGCGCTTACCAACTACATTACCAAAATCGGTTATGACCCGGACGGATCTTCTGATTTGTTTAAGAAAAACTGGCCGGCAGATTTACATTTAATCGGAAAAGACATTGTCCGTTTCCATACCATTTACTGGCCAATCTTCTTAATGGCATTGGATTTGCCTTTACCAAAACAGGTATTTGGACATCCGTGGCTGTTACAGGGCGGGGACAAAATGAGTAAATCCAAAGGAAATGTTATTTACGCAGATGATATGGTAAGACTTTTCGGTGTAGATGCAACCCGCTATTTTGTACTTCATGAGATGCCATTTGAAAATGATGGTGTGATTACCTGGGAATTAGTCATCGAAAGATTAAACTCTGACCTTGCAAACATTTTGGGAAATCTGGTAAACAGAACCATTTCCATGAGTAACAAATATTTTGACGGCGTTGTGAAAAAGACGGGCGTGACAGCAGACGTGGACGAGGATTTAAAAGCAATTGTTACCGGAACGAGAGATAAAGTGCAGGAAAAAATGGATAAGCTTCGTGTTGCAGATGCAATTACAGTTGTCTTTGATTTGTTCCGCCGCTGCAATAAATATATTGATGAGACAACTCCTTGGGTACTCGCAAAAGATGAGGCAGACCACGACCGTCTTGCAGAAGTGTTATACAATCTGACCGAATCAATTACAGTCGGTGCAAGCTTACTTCACAACTTTTTACCGGAGACTGCAGAGAAGATTGTAAAACAGTTAAATACAACACTTCGCGCTTATGATGACTTAGACAAGTTTGGACTTTATGAGAGTGGAAATAAAGTGACAGATGCACCTGAGATTTTATTTGCCCGCTTAGATGCCAAAGAAGTGATGCCAAAAGTAGAAGAAATCAAAGCTGCCCAGAAAGCAGAATTTGAAGCCGAGCAGAAAAAGCTTGCAGGTGAGACAGAAGCAGCAGAAACAGAAGAAAGCGTAATTGACATAGAACCGAAGGCAGAAATCGAGTATGATGATTTTATGAAGATGCAGTTCCAGGTAGGTGAGATCATTGCCTGTGAAGCAGTTCCGAAGTCAAAGAAATTACTCTGTTCTCAGGTAAAAATCGGAAGCCAGGTAAAACAGATTGTTTCCGGTATCCGTAAGCATTACACACCGGAAGAGATGGTTGGTAAAAAAGTGATGGTATTGGTAAACTTAAAACCAGCGAAGCTTGCAGGTGTTGTTTCAGAGGGTATGTTACTCTGTGCAGAAGATGAGAACGAAGAACTTGCATTAATGGTTCCGGAGAAGAAGATGCCAAGCGGAGCAGAAATCTGCTAAAAAATGTTCCTTATTTTCACTTAAAACAAAGCAGATGTTATAGCATTAGGGTGCCGAAAGGTGGGATACCCTAATGCTATAATTTTTATAATCTTAATGAATTATATGAGGGGTATATCACAATAAAATTTTGTTATAAAGTGTCAGGTCGGAGGAAAGAAAGCAATATGAAAGTAGTAGTGGCAATCGATTCTTTTAAGGGCAGCATGACAAGTATGCAGGCAGGAAATGCCTGTCGGGACGGAATTCTTGCCGCGACAGCGGCAGAGGTGATTGTAAAACCGCTTGCAGACGGCGGGGAAGGAACCGTACAGGCTTTGGTAGAAGGGTTAGGCGGAACTTACGAGTATGTTACGGTCACAGGTTCAATGGGAAATCAAGTAAAAGCCAGATATGGGATTTTAGAAAATAAAACAGCCGTTATGGAAATGGCAGAGGCTTCCGGCATTACACTTGTAAATGGGAATCGAAATCCATGGAAGGCTACGTCAGTTGGTGTTGGTGAAATGATTTTAGATGCGGTAAAAAAGGGCTGCAGGGAATTTATTATCGGCATCGGCGGAAGTGCGACAACAGAGGGTGGCATCGGAATGTTGTCTGCGCTGGGATATGAATTTTTTGATGCAAAAGGTAATAAATTGCCGCCGTTTTTTCCATCTCTTGCAAAAGTGGCACAGGTAAAGCGGGATAATGTCGTAAAGGAACTGTCTGACTGTCATTTTCAGATTGCATGCGATGTAAAAAATCCACTTTGCGGACCAGAGGGCAGTGTTTTTGTTTTCGGACCACAAAAAGGGGTAAAAGAAGCGGAAAAAGAAGAGATGGACGCAGCTATGCGGGCTTATGCCGCATGTCTGGAAAATTTCGTTGGTATAGAGAACAAAAAGGAACTTTACAATATTCCCGGAGCAGGTGCGGCGGGTGGACTGGGGTTTGCCTTTTTATGGGGCTTACAAAATGTCCGGTTAAAGTCTGGAATAGACATTGTATTGGACGCAGTTGGTTTAAAAGAGGAATTGAAGGACGCCGATATCGTTGTCACCGGAGAGGGACATATGGACTGTCAGACCGCCATGGGAAAAGTTCCGGTAGGAGTTGCACAGGCGGCGAAGCGGTATGGCTGTAAAGTGATTGCTCTTGCCGGAGGCGTGACCGAAGATGCAAAAAAATGCAATGAAAAAGGAATTGATGCATTTTTCTCAATTTTACCGGGAGTATGTTCCTTAGAAGAGGCAATGGACACGGAAACTGCGCAAAAAAATATGAAAAATACAGCAGAGCAGGTGTTCCGGCTGATTTCATAGAAACCGTTTCTTGCAAATACTTTTACGAGAACAGTAAGCGAATTTGATATTGAGTTAGATGGAGACAGGGAAGAGAGGTTGAATGATATGTGTAATCTTGGCGAGGGGATTTGGGAAACTGCACTAGAAGAAGGATTGGCACAGGGAGTAGAACAAGGTCTTGAGCAGGGAAAAATATCAGGCATTATCGAAACCTGCAGCAAATTAAATATGCCACAAAATGAGATTATAGATAAGTTAATGGAAATTATGAATGTTTCTAAGGAAGATGCAATAGAAATCTATAGGTGTAATTCAGCGGAATAAACCAATAAATATTTCAAGTGATACGAAAAAGAACTGCTTTGTGAAATCGTAACCTTTCACAAAGCAGTTCTTTTTATAATCTATGATATTTCTGTAAAAATGAAAGAAACTTCAATCCAAATCAATAACCTCAATCGTTATAATAAACAGGGGACGCCCTGAAAGAATAATTGCCGCTGAAACAAGCAGTCTGTAGACCGTGGCAATACCAATGGAGAATATCTTAATGCGCGAAGAGATACTGATAAAAAAAGTACAAAATGGTGATGCCTCTGCATTAGACGAACTAATAAAACTGTATTATCCGGAGATTTTACGCTACTGTATCTGGTATGCGCCTGATAGTGCGCTTGCGGAAGATGCCGCACAGGAAACATTTTTAAAGGCTGTGAAATATGTGGGAAATGTGAAGTTTTCCGGGAAATTCCGGGCGTTTTTATATAAAATTGCAGCAAATACCTGTATTGATATGCAGAAAAATAAATGGAACACGCGGACTGCATTAGACACCTTGCAGGCAGAACCGGCGTATTTGGAAAAAGAATTTGAGACAGCGGAAGATGAGCTTGTGATACGAAATCTGGTAAGAAATTTAGAGCCTAAACAGCAGGAAATCGTAATGCTACGGTTTGCACAGAACTTAAAGCTGCGCGAAATTGCAGAAATTGTCGATTTGCCGATGAGGACAGTTCAATCAAAATTAAAGGCGGCACTAAAACAGATAGAGAGGGAACTGAAAGGAGGAAACCGGAAATGAAAAAAGATATGACAGATAAAATCAGGCAGGCACTTGGTTCATGCGGCAAAGAAGAAGTTGTCTGGCATGGCGCATATGATGAAACAGAAAAAAAATACACTCAGAGCATCATAACGGAAAAAAATATACAGCGAGTCGAGAGAAATGTCATACAGATGGCAAAATTGCAATTACAGAAAACATATCGAAACAAAAACAGCTTCAAAGATTTATTGCTTTGTCAGATAAAATTTTGCGGATGGAAAATGTGGATATTTGAATTATTAACCGCAGTTGCAGCGGGAATGTTTTTTCGGTGGATGATGACAGACAAATATTTTCTGACAACAAGAAAGCTGATGTTTTTTGCAGCGTGTTTTGTGGTTTTTGTACCGATGATGCTGTTGCCATTTCTTTACCGCTCCATACGGTATCAGATGTTTGAGGCGGAAAGTACGTCGGTGTTTTCAATAAAAACAGTCCTGTTTTCGAAGTTCCTGCTTTTTTTTGGCGGAGAAATCGGTTTAATCAGTGCCGTAATCATATGCTTAAGGCTCACGACGGTGATTACATTCGTAGAAATACTTGGAATAATATTCATTCCATTTTTGCTTGCAAATGACGGATTTTTGTTTTTACTGAAAAAAATAAAGCCAGAAAAATTGTGCCAGAGCTTTTTGTATTATGGGATAGCACTGTTTGCGGTAATTGTGGCTCTTTTCCTGTCAAAATGGAAGATACAATGGACCATGACAGCACCGCTTACGGTTACTGCAATTAGTCTGCTTGTAATTTATGGAATTTATCAGGGAGTGGAAGTTCTGCAAAATTAAAAAGTACAGCAGTTTATTTGAAAAAGTAAGTTAAATTATGAAAAAAAGACGGGAGGAAAAATATGGAATTAAAGGTAGAACACATTTCAAAAAAATACAAAGACAAAACAGCAGTAAATAATGTCTCTATCACGTTTACACCGGGCGTGTGGGGACTTTTAGGGGCAAACGGTGCAGGAAAAACGACGCTAATGCGCATGATTGCAGGAATTATGGAGCCGACAAAGGGACAGATTTTA
Organism: uncultured Roseburia sp.; assembly: GCA_934307185.1. Taxonomy (GTDB): domain Bacteria; phylum Bacillota; class Clostridia; order Lachnospirales; family Lachnospiraceae; genus Roseburia. Next base: position 7,581 of record CAKRCJ010000036.1, on the reverse strand, counting down.
TATGACGGAATTCCAATTGAGACATTGAAGGGAGAGTACCGCCGGATTTTCGGCTATCTTCCGCAGGAGTTTGGATTTTACCCGGAATTTAATGTGCAGGATTATCTGGAATATATGGCGGCATTGAAGGGAATGCCAAAAAGGGAAGCCAAAAGAAAAATTGACGATTTGTTGGAGCAGGTGACATTAGCGGAGGTGCGGAAAAAGAAAATCGTAAAACTGTCTGGCGGAATGAAACGGAGAGTCGGCATTGCACAGGCGCTGCTCAATGACCCGGAGGTGCTTATTTTAGATGAGCCGACGAGCGGCTTGGACCCGGGCGAGCGTGTACGTTTCCGCAATCTGCTTTCCGAGTTTTCAAAAGACAGAATTGTTGTCATTTCCACACATATTGTTTCGGATGTGGAGTATATCGCAAATCAGAACACGATTATGAAGGAAGGAAAAATTATTGAAAATGACACGACCGAACAGCTGGTACATCTTGTGGAAGGAAAAATCTGGGAGTGCAAAATCCCGTCAGCCGATTTGGTGAAATGGGAGAGAACTTTAAAAATTATCAACTTAAAAAATGAGGCAGATGGAACCACAGCTATCCGTTACCTGTCTGATGCTGCGGAGACATCAGACTCTGTTTCTGTGGCACCAAGGCTGGAGGATTTATATTTGTGGCTGTTTCCACAGGAAGGAGAGGTGAGCTTATGAGACTGTTGGCACTGGAAATAAAAAGAGTTTTAAAAACAAGACTTACATGGATATTGATTGTCGTTTCGTTGTTTTTATCGGTGTTTATGGCATATGTGCCGATTACCTTTGAAGGAGCAAAAGTGGTGGACGAAGCAGGGGATTTTGTGACAGTCAAAGGAATAGATGCAATCCGTTATTACAGGGAAAATACAACGCAGGGCATCGTGACACCGGAGATTTTGGAGGAGGCAGTGCGGACCTATCAAGAGGTCTATGCGACGTATGAATCTGATTATGGGGAAAATGTTCCGAGCGAAGTATATTATGAAAAATTAAGCACTTATGAACAATATATCCGGGGAATTAGGGAAGCATTTTCTGACCGCAAGAGCGGAATGGCACCGGGTATCCGGGACATACCAGCAGACAAAGTCGGGAATTATTATAATATGTTAGAGGACAGATTGGCGTCTGTTTTAGACATGGAGCAAAACGGTTATCCTTCTGCAAAAGAGGTGGCGCTTTCCAAATTTGCAAAAGTACAGACACCATATAAATATTATTATGGAGCTTCCAGTAATTCCATGGATTATGAGACACTGTATATTTTTCTGATTACGATTTTGTGTGCGGTTATTGTGGCACCGATTTTTTCAACAGAATATCAGACAGGAGCGGACGATATTATCCGCTGTACGAAAAACGGAAGAAAAAAGCTTGCAGTTGTAAAAATTGCTTCTGCATGCTTTATCACAGGCATATTATATCTTCTGTGCGGTGTCACATGGATTGTTATCACAAACAGTCTTTACGGTTGGGAGGGAACGAAAACGTCCATACAGATTATTTTTTCCGTAACAACGTTGCTTCCGTATAACATCGGACAGTTACAGTGGGCAAATATGATAGTTGGATTTTTGCTATTTATGTCAACCATTTGTTTTACCTTGCTGCTATCTGTCTGGGCAAAAAATAACGTATCTGCACTGGCATCGGCTTTGATTTTTGTCATGTTGCCGGTTATCGTATATATGGCAGTTCCAGGACAGCTTGGTGAGTGGATACAAGCGTTGCTGCCAGGAGCGGGAATTGGGTTAAGCAATTCCTTTTTATATGGAATGTTGAATTTTGATTTTCTGCATCTTGGCAGTGCTTCTTTCTGGAATACAGATGTCATGTTTGCGCTGGCGCTTGTAAAAATTCCGCTGTTTCTTGTGCTCGCGGTTTTCCTGTATGACAGAAAGAAAATCAGATAATGGAAAAATGTTACAAATACAGACTTTATATAGAGGAAAAATGTTACAAAAAAAGATGCGGCAGCAAGAAAAGAGAATTATGTTTACTATGTAAAATAATTTTACCCGGTCACAGCCGAAAAAACGACAAAAATCTGTCAAATTAAGGTATTTTTTGCCTTGATTTGGCAGATTTTTTGTATGCATTGAACCACGGGAAAAAGGGAGCTACAATCGGAAAAAAGGAGGATTGTATGATAAAAATTATAGGAGAAGAATTAAAAAATATTCCGTGGCAGGAAAAGCCACAGGGCTGCGGGGATGTCGTATGGAGATACGTGGAAAATCCGATTATCGAGCGGGATGCAATTCCTTCCTCAAACAGCATTTTCAATAGTGCCGTTGTACCATTTGAAGGAAAATTTGCCGGGGTGTTCCGCTGTGACAGCAAATCAAGAAGCATGGATATTTTTGCGGGGTTCAGCGAGGATGGGATTCACTGGGAAATTGAGGAGACACCGATTGTATTTGAGGGAGCGGAAGAAGAAATTTTAAAGCGCGAATACCGCTATGACCCAAGAGTCTGTTTTATAGAGGACCGTTATTATATTACATGGTGTAACGGTTATCATGGACCGACGATTGGTATTGGATATACGTTCGACTTTAAACATTTTTACCAGCTTGAAAATGCGTTCCTTCCGTATAACCGGAATGGAGTATTGTTTCCGAGGAAAATAAATGGACTATACGGAATGGTGAGCCGCCCATCGGATACCGGACATACAACGTTTGGGGACATTTTTTACAGCCAGAGTCCGGACCTTGAATTCTGGGGAAGGCACCGTCATGTCATGTCGACAGTAAAAGGGGATACGTCTGCATGGCAGTCAATGAAAATAGGAGCCGGACCGGTGCCAATTGAGACATCGGAAGGGTGGCTTTTGTTTTATCATGGTGTATTTCTTCTGTCACCGCAGAAAACATATGAATGTGTGGGCGATGTACCGAATGTCACATTCCCATGTGCAGCGCTTTGCGATGCAAAAACAGGGCGGATTGCCATTTACTATGGCTGTGCGGATACGGTGACAGGGCTTGCATTTGCGCAGGCGGACGAACTGATTTCTTATATAAAAGAAAATTCGTTATAAATATGGTTAAAGGGCAGTCAGGTCCGTGACAAAATACTGAAACAGGCATTTTTCCGGCTGCACATTTTCCAAAACCATTTCGCAGAAAATAAAGGGCGCAGTGATGCCTTTCTGTTTTGCAGCGTCTGCAATTTTTTGAACAAATTCATGCCGGGGAAATCCCATTTCATAGAGGCAGACACTATTTCCGGAAAGAAGATGACTGCCGGATGCATCCGTCTGGTAGCGTCCACAGACAGATAAATTATCACTGGAAAAGCAGGTTCCGTTCCGCAGCCCATCGGTCAGATAATTAATAATGAAGGAATGTGCAGGGGAGAGTGTGACCGGGTCAAAGTTGATACGCTGGGGTGCGTGGTATTCTGTAAAAGGTTTTCCAAGATGTTCTCTTGCCTGTGCTACCTGTGTACAGGTGTAGAGGATATCGTTTTCCTGCTGCAGCAGCTTCTGTTTTTGCTCTTCAATAATGGACAGCATCATATTCATACGCTGTTCTACACCGGAAAGGTCATCCTGCTCCATAATTTTTTTAATCTCGTCCAGAGAAAAACCATAATCGCGGAACAGTAAAATGGCAGATACTTCATCAATTTGTGAAATGCTGTAGTACCGGTAGCCATTTTCTTTGGTGTAAGCCGGATGGAGAAGATTTCGTTCTTCATAATACTTTAAAGTCCGCGGTGTGACACCGCATAATCTGGCAAATTCATTTACTTTATAGTACTTTTCTGTCTGCATAAAAATAGTCTGATCCTTTCACTTGACTTGTACGTAACGTACAGGTTTATTATACCAAAGTGAAGAGAGTCATACCAGTGTGACAGCTCCCTCATCAAGTGGAAAGGAATTTATAAATATGGATTTGACTAAAGGAAAAGTATCTACGGCGCTTTTGAAATTTACAATGCCGATTATTTTAATGCAGATTTTAAATCAGGCATATATGGTGGCAGACAGTGTCATTGTTTCCAGATTTGTAAACGATACCGCATTATCGGTCTGGTCATCTGCAAATAACATTTTGCTCATCGGTTATGCGGTTTTGAGCGGTTTTAACGGCGCAAGCCACATTGTAGTCGGAAGATTTTATGGGGAAAGAAAATATGACGAAGTAAAGCCAACCGTATTTACGCTTGGGTTTGCGGGAATGTTGCTCGGATTTTTTATGACATTTGCATATATTGCATTTTCAAAAGGTGTTTTTGTGTTAATGCAGTTACCGGAAGAAATTTTAGCGCAGTGTACAAGGGTGTCTATTATTTATGCACTCAGTTTTCCACTCACGGGAATTCAGGGGGCAGCAGGAGCGGTCATTAACGGAAGCGGCAATTCCAAAACACAGACAACCATTTGTGTGAGTACGCAGATTTTAAACATTGTGTTAGATGTCATTATCATTAAATTTTTCGGGACAGGAGTGGAAGGCGCTGCGTGGGCATCAGATTTTTCCATGCTCGTAAGCTGCATATGGAACATTGTCTGTGCGCATTTGATTTTAGAGAAAAAAACGCAGACAAAAATGTATTTTTCCTGCGCGTCCTTGAAAGAATATCTTGTGCTTGCAATACCAACGATTATACAAAGCTCCGTGTTATCTATTGGAACGATGGCTTTGCAGATAATTGTAAACCAGGCAGGAATTGAGTACATCAATGGTTATACCGTAGCAACTACAATTTTTAATCTGCTGCTGCTTCCAATTGTGGCAACCAGTGTCGGCTTTGAGACATTTGCATCCCAGAACATTGGGGCAAAAGAGGATGGAAGGGTAAAGGAAGGATATCAGTTTTTAATAAAAGAAGGCGTTATTGTCTGTATTATATTGTCTGTTATTGATATCTTTTTTTCCGGGATACTCATGTCTATGTACTCGCTTGACGTGACGGGAAGGGGTTATGCCTTTGCAAAGCTTTACCTTTTGTATATGGTTCCGAACTTCTTTTTGCAGCTTATAAAATACAGCATTGAAGCATTATTTAAGGCAAATCTCAAAATGAATTTATTTGCAATTTCTTCTATTTTGTCATTAGCATGCCGTATTGTATTTGCATTTGCAACGGTAAAGGTATTAGGACTTGCGGCAATGGCGTGGGCACTTTTATTTGGCTCTGTGGTATCGGCAGTATTCAATATGTATTGGAAGAAAAAGCTTGCATTGTAACATGGGTGAAAGAACATTCTTCGGCATTAGAAGATATGAATAAAAAAAGCACTTTGTTTTTGTGCATTATTTGAAAAGTTTGCAGATTTTAATGAAAGAACTTTCAAAAAGAGTTATAATAATTGAAAATCCCTTTCAATGAGGTTATGTTATGGGCATGGAAAAATATGCAAAAACAATCATCCCAATGATTGAGGCAAACTATGAAAAATACACGGAAACAGAGAAACATATTGCGGATTATTTTTTGAAAAAAGAAGAACTAAAGGATTTATCTGCGGATTTTATTTCCAGAGAACTTTCTGTTTCGCCGGCATCGCTATCAAGATTTGCAAAAAAAAGCGGTTATCAGGGATACCGGGAGTTTGCGTATGAGTATCGTAATTCTTACGTGGAAAAGTCCACAGTGGAGCAGGAAGAGTCGAGGCTGGTTTTAGATACGTATCAGAGTCTTTTGAACAAAATCTACAATTTACTGGATGAAGAACAGATTAAAAGAATTGTGGAAATGCTTAAAAAGGCGAAACGTGTTTATGTCTGCGGGAGAGGAAGCTCAGGGCTTGCAGCGGAGGAGATGGCAACACGGTTCCGCTGGATCGGAATTGACATGGTGGCACTCCGGGATAATGAAAATATGAAAATGCAGTCTGTGTTTTTAAATTCCCAGAACCTGGTTATTGGTTTAAGCTTGAGTGGTACAAAATCAGAGATTTTATATATGCTTGCAAGGGGATGCAGGCAGGGTGCCCAGACTGTATTAATTACGGAAAAAAACAGAAAGTCCTATGCAGATTTCTGCAAAGAGGTGCTGCTTGTTCCTTCTTTGCAGTATTTAAACCATGGAAATCTGATTTCACCGCAGTTTCCGTTACTCATGATGATTGATATTATTTATGCGGCTTATGTAAACCATGACCGCATGCATATTGAAAAAATTCAAAAAGAAATTCAGCGCACATTGCGTGGAAATGAAGAAAGATAGGAGAGATGTCAAAATGAAAATTATCAGAACAAAGGATTATCAGGATATGAGCAGAAAGGCTGCAAATATTATTTCAGCACAGATGATCTTAAAAGATGACAGTGTACTTGGGCTTGCAACAGGTTCTACTCCAATCGGAATATATGATCAGTTGGTAGACTGGTATAAAAAAGGAGACCTTGATTTTTCAAAGATCACAACAGTAAATCTGGATGAGTATAAAGGACTTCCAAAAGAAAATGACCAGAGTTACTGGTATTTTATGAACAAAAATTTATTCTCAAGAGTTAATATCAGACCGGATTATCACTTCCTTCCGGACGGAACCAATCTTGACAGTGATAACGAATGTGAAAGATATGAAAAACTGATTGACTCCCTTGGCGGAATTGATTTACAGCTTTTAGGACTTGGACGGAATGGACATATTGGCTTTAATGAGCCTTGTGACTCGTTCCCGCAGGATGTTCATGTTGTTGATTTGACCGAGAGCACAATTGAAGCAAATAAACGTTTCTTTGCAAGTGCAGATGATGTTCCAAAACAGGCTTATACAATGGGTGTTGGAACTATTCTCCGCGCAAAAATGATTTTACTTGTTGCCAGCGGAAAAGATAAGGCAGAAGCATTGAACGCAGTTGTAAATGGACCGATTACACCACAGGTTCCGGGTTCGTCATTAAGACTTCATCCAAATGTAATCATTGTTGCGGATGAGGATGCGTTATCTGCGATAAAATAAACCGGAGTTTAGGTAATGTAGTGTCGCAGATTTTGCGGCTATCGTCTTAGGGTAACGAACGGCAGCAGAAAAGAAATTTTACAATTTATTTTTACACTACAAGAAAAGAAAACAGACCGGAGAAACTATTGCATTTCTATGCGCAAAGCATTCCGATAAGCCTCTAAGCAGACCTGACATGTTCAGCAATGGCTTCCATGCCAGGTCAGAGTCTTATCTCCATAGCGCATAAAGAAATCAATATTTGCTCCGGTCTGTTTTCTTTTTCTGTAGTTTATTGATAAATTGTAAAATTCCTTTCCTGCTGCCGCAATTTATGTTGTGAACGATAGTCACAAAATCTGCAAATCTACGTTATCTAAATTCCGAGGGGTGGTGCTTTGGGGTTTAATAAAATACAGCTGCCACCTTCGTTACCTAGCGAGATGGATTTGAAAAGACTTCTCGCAAACCTGATTGGAATAAAAAACGCAGGGATGGCATCAAAATTCCTCTGCCCAATGAAGATAAGCCTCGTAATGTTCTGGGCAATGGAATTTTCGATGGAGGGTGTAAAAATTCTTGTGTCTATGGAAAGTAAATCTTTCTGGTAAGAAATAGATATGTAAAATTTTGCTGTC
>CAKRCJ010000035.1 GCA_934307185.1 uncultured Roseburia sp. | reverse complement strand
GAAGCGGTCTGGTATTCCTCAATCTTAATCGGACCCTCGCTTAATTTTTTATCGTACACAAGACTTCCAAATGCCTTGTTGCACAGCTTTCCATACTGCCCCGGCATTCTGGAGATCAGATAAATTGCCCAGTTAAAAAGTGGTGTCACCCAGATATACTTGTGGTGCTCTACTGCAATCTTTTTTACCATGAGCGATGTAATGACATACTCTTCATTCTGTGGATAGAATGTTCCGCTTACCTCACGCTCAATTGCAAGATGCACGAACTCACAAAGATTGTTAATAAATATCATGGATCGTTCATTTTTGATTGCCGGGAAAATCGGAAGTGACCTTGCAAATTTCTCTAAAATCGGGAAATTTCCTTTACTTCCTTTTCCATATACCATCGGCGGGCGTAAAATGACTACTTTAAAATTCTCGTCATTTAATTCCAACAGTCCTTTTTCTGCCTGTACTTTACTGTCTCCGTAAAAGTTTGCAGGAGAGACGGAAGTATTCGTTGTGATAACACGCTGTTTTCCAACCGGTGCGCTCTCTCCGTACACACTCATGCTGCTCATAAAAATAAACTGGCTGACGCCTTCTTTTTTTGCTTTCCTTGCAGTCTCAATTGCCATATCGCAGTTGACTGCATAATATTTTTTCTTTACTTCTTCCGATACGTTTGTTACATCTGCATGTGCTAAACCTGCAACGTGAAAAATGGCATAATATCCCGAAAAACTTTTATTACGCCACTCCCCATCAACCATATCAATTGTATCTACCTGAAAATCTTTATACCGCTGCATCCAGCGTTCAAAGGAGGTGCCAACATAACTATTGGCACCAGTGATTAATACCTTTTTCATGCGCTATTTTGACTGGTGCTTCATGCTGCCAGTCCCTCCTTCTACCACTCCGTCATGTTTTAAGACGCTTGTAATTGTTCCAAAAAAGCATTTTACATCAAAAAGAAAGCTCATGCGCTCTACATATTCTCCGTCTAACTTTGCCTTCACCGGAATTTCCAGTTCGTCCCTGCCGTTAATCTGTGCCCAGCCGGTAAGTCCAGGCATCACATCGTTGGCCCCGTATTTATCACGCTCTGCAATCAGATCATACTGGTTCCACAATGCCGGTCTTGGTCCGATAATACTCATCTGCCCGGCGAGAATATTAAAAATCTGCGGCAGTTCATCCAGGCTGCTCTTTCTCAAGAACTTGCCTACCTTTGTAATATACTGGTCCGGATCGGCAAGCATATGGGTCGGCATGTCCTTCGGCGTATCAATTCTCATGGTACGGAATTTTAAAATATAAAATGTCTTTTTATGGATACCAATTCTTTTCTGTTTAAAAAGAATTGGTCCCGGACTGTCGAGTTTAATGGCGATGCATAAAATGAGTAGCAACGGTGATAACACGATACAGCCCACGAGACTTAATACAAAATCAATCACCCGTTTTACTTTTGGATAAATCATACAATGCGTCCTCTCATTTCTTTATTCTTTATTCTTTGTTCTGAATAGAATAAGTAGGTACGATTTTCTGTACCCATGCCCGGATGTCCTCCGGCTCCTCCACAACATATTCGGATAATTCTTCTAACTGGGAAAGGAATTTTTCCTCGTCAATCTCAATTGGCTTTCCGATATGGATTAATTTGTTTTCGGTGTCCTGAAGTCCTTCCTCATCCATAAGCATTTCTTCATAAAGCTTTTCTCCCGGACGAAGCCCTGTAAATTCAATCTTAATATCTTCATCCGGCTTATGTCCCGAGAGAAGAATTAAGTTTCTTGCAAGGTCTAAAATCTTTACCGGCTCTCCCATATCAAGCACGAAGATTTCTCCGCCCTTAGCATAAGCACCTGCCTGAAGTACAAGGGATACTGCCTCCGGAATTGTCATAAAGTAACGGATAATATCAGGATGTGTAACCGTGACCGGTCCTCCCTGCGCAATCTGCTTTTTAAACAATGGAATAACGCTTCCGTTGCTTCCTAATACATTACCAAATCTTACTGCAACATACTCCGTCTCGGAGCGGTTGTTGTAAGTCTGGATAATCATTTCACAGATACGCTTGGTTGCTCCCATGATGTTAGTCGGGTTTACTGCTTTATCTGTTGAAATCATAACAAAACGTTTGACATGGTACTGGTCCGCTGCCTTTACAATTTTCCAGGTTCCAAGCACGTTATTTTTCACTGCCTCATTTGGGCTGTCCTCCATAAGTGGAACATGCTTGTGTGCCGCTGCATGGTAAATAATCTCCGGATGGTACTTCTTAAATACCCAGTCCACACGTTTTGTATTTCTGACGGAACCGATAAGAACAACTAAGTCTAAATCCGGGTAATCATGCTTTAGCTCTAACTGTATATCATATGTGGTATTTTCATATATATCAAAAATAATCAGCGTCTTAGGTTTGTGGGAGGCAATCTGACGGCATAACTCACTTCCGATCGTTCCACCGCCTCCGGTGACCATAACAACTTTACCGGACACATAACCCATAATGGAATTTAAATCTACACGGATTGGGTCACGTCCAAGAAGGTCATTTACATCCACATCCTTTAACTTGCTGACACTGACTTCTCCGTTTACTAACTGGTACATTCCAGGAAGTCTCTTTAATTCACAGCAGGTTCCTTTACAGATATTTAAAATTTCTTTCATTTCAACAGAGGATGCAGTAGGGATTGCAATAATAATCTCTTTGACATCTAACTCAATTACTTTCTCTGGAATATCGTTGCGGTTTCCGACAACTTTTACTCCGTGGATAAATCCACCGACTTTATTCTTGTTATCATCAATAACGCCGACAACATTCATATCAATATAGCTGCTGTTCTGAATTTCCTTAATAATGGCATTACCGGCTTCTCCTGCACCAATTACAAGTACATTCTTTTTCACTGCGTTATTTGTTCTTACCCTGATTAACATCCGCACTGCGCGATATGCATATCTGCTGATAAATGTAAGCGCAAGCAGAACGGAACCATAGTAAACATAAAAGCTTCTTGGCATAGGACAGAGCATTCCCTGATTGGTCAGAAGAATATAAAACATATATACCATTGCATTTACAATACATCCGATAATCATGTAAAACAATTCGGTTGCCCCCGCGTAAGTCCATAAACTGCTATACAGACGGAACGCATAAAATGCAATGAGCATAATTAAAATTCCCGGAAAGATTGACCTTTCCATAATCGTAAGATACTGTGTCGGTATGGTGGTATAATCAAAGTCAAATCTTAACAGCAATGCAAAATAATTTGCAACGACTACTGCAATAATGTCATATACTACCAATGCAATTCTTCTAATCCAGATATTTTTTTCAAATTTTGTTATTTTTTCCATCTTTCCACTTCTTTTCTTCATTTATAACTTATAGTATAAACTATATCCGTCAAATATAATCACCTGCGTAAGTCCCTGTTCTTTCATCCAGTCTTCATCATCATAGACATGTTTTACAATTACAAAATTGCATCCATAGGTTTCCATTTCATAAAGGATATTTTCCAGATTATCCTCTGAATAGTTGTACCCTTCTCCATATGCAACCTTAATGTCTGTATCATACTCCTGGATTTGTGTGGAAATCTCCTCCGGTGCAAGCAAAAACGGTTCTTTTACTCTCTCCACACCTTCTATACAGTCTGCCATCTGTATGACAGTAGAAGATATCTTCCTGTCATTATAATTTGCAAATGCATAGTCCGTGGTAAATCTCCATCCCGTCCCTGCCTGAATGATTATAGCATACAGCAATACAATTATCCATTTCTTTTTTGCTGTCATGTTTTTTGTAAAAATCTCCACACTCACATACCCGACTAAAATTCCCTCCGGCAAAAGATAATAAAGCTTTGCCATCGGAGGATGTCCGAGTACTGTTAATGCCACCTGCATGAAGATGACAAGCAGCGTGATAAAAACGGAATATAAATAGATATTTTTTCTTTTTCTGTCTTTTCTGTATAAAATAAACCATGCAATCGCAAGCCAGTAAAAAACAAGGCTTACCGTATCAATTTCAAACGTCTGCCAGTTATTTTTAATGCTTTCGAACACTTCCTGCATTCCACATACCTTTCTTACATACGCTTGTAACAAAACAGCCGGCTAATATTAAAATGCAGACCAGATAACCTTTTGATATCATAAGCTGCACTGCTGTTGCCATAAAAACGGTCTTTAGCTGTTCCTGCCACGGTACTCTTTTCTTCCTTCCGTAATAGTTCATCATACGAAATCCCTGTATCAGCACAAGTGGAAGCCCACATGATACTGCAAGTGAAATTCCATTCCACGGATTTTGCAAAATTCCCATCACTAAAGATGTCTCTGTCGTCAATGCAACTGTATAAAAAATTGTCACAAAAATAACAAACAGCTCTCTTTTTTCCAAATCATCCCGAAAAAAATAACTGCCCACCTGCCAGCAGACACAAAAATATAACAATAAAAAAAATGCGGGCAAAACAGTGTGTATCAATACTACCGGCTCTATTCCCGTAATATTTGCATTTACCGAATAAAGCATTTCAATCGGAGCGGTCACTTTATCCATATTCACTCCATCATACGGAGCTTTTGTATAAGGCTGATACTCATAAATTGTATCCGTTGCAACCGCAATATTCACTATTTCCGGTGTATCATCCTGCCCTGCGGGAACCGTTGACGTAACTGAAAATAAAAGTACCAACACAAGAAATGTGAGATATCCACGCATTTTTTTTACGGCATAATAACAGTTAAAAATCAGTTTCTTCCCAAGGTTTTTTATTTTTTTATGCTGTAAAACACAGCTGATTATCATTCCAAAAATGGATACAATAAGCAGTCCCTTCCACCATCCAGTCAATGTCGAAAGCTGCATTCTTTTTACTCCGGCAAATACAGCCACACAGAAAAAAATGGTAAATAATGTAACTATACCCTCTGCATACAGCCTGCAAAATCCTGACTCTTTCTTTTTTCTGCTCCAAAGTGCTCCAAGCCACATCGGAACCAGAAGAAACTCATATATGATAATGAATAATCCAATCAAAAATTTCATTCATTTACTCCTGTAAACGTTGTTTCTTTTTCAATCTCTCCGACCGTAAAACGTAACTTATAAGAAGCTCCCTCTCTTGCTGTAAACATCGTATGAAAGCCCCAGACCATCCACTGTCTTTCCTCCGCTTCCAAAGCCTCTCCGACATCTTTTCTTACCGAGCGTTCAATTTTACATATTACTACTTTTCCATTGTCCTCAAAAATATGGATATTTACCGGAATAAAATGCTTCTTTTTGATCAAAGCACATGCCCAGCCGCTGCAGCTGACTTTTCCATTTGTAATGCTCTCGTTATCCACATGAAAATAAATATCGAGTGCTTTTTTCCCTTTTTTGCGGATAATTTCCTTTACTTCCTTTTCCACCTCTGTCTGATTTCCTAAAAACGGAATTACCTGATTGCCAAGCATTTCTACCATATCACGCGCTGGAATCTGTTCCCCTGTAATATAATTCTGGAATTCATTTTCCCAGTTACGGTATTTTTTTGCCGAAGCCTCCGTAATGCCGGAAACCTTATACAGATAGTTCCAGTCCGTAAGGAAAGATGCCGGAAGCTCAAGTGCCGCCCGAAACAGTGTGCGGTATAGCACAAATTCCGATGGGATATCCCCCGGAAACGTCCATTCATAATCAATAATATTCCAGTCTTCTCCATCCACTAAAATATTGGAAAATATCATATCTAAATCTGTGACTTTTTCCGGAACATTTTTCTGCTTTTTATAATACTGCCTGAGCCGCTGCACTGCATTTTCAAAAAGCTCCGCTGTCTTTTCCTCATTTCTTTCCTCTATTGCGTTTAAAAGCAGCTTCTGAAGGGAAACACCACTTACAAATGGAGAAATTGCATCCTCTCCCTGTATTTCTACCGGGCAGAAATGAACAGTGCTTTCTCCGTTTACCCTGCTTAAAAGTTCATAATTGCGTCCCATATTGTAAATATGCTCTTTTGCCCTGTCTGATAGCGGATGTTTTCTGACATATCTGCTTCCATCCTCCGCCTGTACAATGTCCGTGCGAATTTGAAAACGCTCATCCCTCTCATTTGAAAACTTGGCATACAGTGTTTTGCTGCCTTGGCTTTCCTCAATTTTTCTGCAAACATAAAAATAGGAATTTGAAAACTCCCGGAACAGTCCTTCTTTTATCAGACTGTCGAATACCTTTGTCTCATCAAATAACACATAGCGGTCTCTGTCAAAATTGCGTATATTTGCATTCAGTTCTCCCTCTCCGGGCAGCCACTCGTCAGAATAAACTGCCATCGGGAAACGGATATCCGGATATGGATAATATCTTTCTATCTGTGTAAACTGCGCTTTTTCCAGTGCGCTGTTGTATTCCTTTCCGGAAAGCGCAGCCCGTTTCTGTCCGGATGCCTCCGGATAACCTTCAATTCCGGCAAAATAAGTATCTGTCCCTTCATCCTTACAGCCGGCAAAGTATTTTAATCCAAGCCGGTTATCTACCGCAAGGAATAATCGTCCTCTCTCGGTCAGATGTTCTTTATAAACTTCAAAATATTCTTCATATACATCCTGTGGCTTACGGTCCCCACAGTACAAAGAACCCATCTGAAAAATGACATCATACCAGCCCTCTGCCTTTGTAAATACTTCTGTATCCTGTACACAGGTTACCCTGTTGCCATTTTGCTTCAGCAACTCCACCAGACAGGTTTTTTCTTCATTTATAACTAGTATTCTTCCCCTTTGCGGAAGTTTTAACCAGCTTAATAAATTTGTTCTTATCTCCGAATTCCGGTAAAAATCCCGATAGGAAGTTTTTCCAAAAATATTCTTTTCCGGCTGCATCTGCTTTTCCTCTCTGTCCTGGAATTTATGAATTATAACTTTTCCACTGTAACTTTAGAATTCATATCATAAAAACCAACCGTATCTTTATCCGAAACTACCGTAATACTGCATACATCATACAGTCTGTGATATGCGGTAAAACCACCTGCCTCATATCCGGTACAGCTAATCGAAAGCAGATATTCTCCGCCCTGCAAAAACATATCCTGTTCAAACGAAGCCACATATTCTTCGCCGTCCCCTGCTGTCCCGACATCCACTCTTTCATACATTGTGTTCGTTCCCGTCACAGTTGTACCCTTGATTGTCTTAAATGACATCGTAAAAATCGGATTTTCAATTGTCTCATGGAAACGTACCTTTGATTTTATCGTAAATCTGGTGCCTTTTTCAATACAGTTGGTATAATCCCCATTCTCATCAAGTATTGCAAAATCAATAATCTCAGCTTTTCCTGTTCCGTATTCATCCACATTTGGATTGATTTCATAATGGGTTTTCCACAGACTCTGTGCAGTAAGATTTCCATTTTCCTGTTTTGCTAGAACCTTTCCTTCCTGCACACTCTTGGTCTGGTCTAAAAGTACCCGCTTGTAAAGGCCTACCATCTCTTTCGGGTCACCCTCTGCCATTTTCACACCTTTATTCAAAAGAACAACCCTGTCACAATATTTTACGATACTGCTTAAGTCATGGCTTACAAATAACAGTGTCTTTCCCTTTTCCTTAAACTCTTCAAACTTTTTATAACATTTTGCCTGGAAGAAAACATCACCTACGGACAATGCCTCGTCCACGATAAGGATTTCCGGGTCAATATTGATTGCCACTGCAAATGCAAGACGCACAAACATTCCGCTCGAATAAGTCTTTACCGGCTGATTGACAAACTCTCCGATATCCGCAAAATCAAGGATATCCTGTAGTCTTTCGTCAATCTCCTCCCTTGTAAATCCGGTCATCATTCCATTCAAATAGACATTTTCAATTCCTGTATATTCCATATTAAAACCGGCACCAAGCTCTAAAAGAGCAGAAATCCGTCCATCGACACAAACCTCTCCTCCTGTCGGGTTTAAAACACCGGTAATGATTTTCAAAATTGTTGATTTTCCGGAACCGTTTGTTCCGATAATTCCAAGTGCCTGTCCTTTTTCTACGGAAAAAGAGACATCATTTAACGCTTTATGCTCCTTTAACGGCTTTTTCTGCCAGCCAAAGGCATCCTTAAGCCGTTCCATCGGAGTATCATAAAGCTTATAAATTTTTGATATATTTTTTACCTGAATAGCATAGTCACTCATAGAGAATGCCTTTCTTCTTTTCTTACAATACGTCTGCGAAATGAACCCGCAGCTTTTTAAATACTCTTGTTCCCAAAACATAAATTACAATGGAAACCAAAAAATACCATGCAGTCAGATATGGATGCTCCCAGAATCCGATTTTATTAATCAGTGCATCCCTGTAACCTGCCACAATGTAATACATTGGATTTAATTTTAAAATAATAATCGCCCATCCCGGAATATTAGTCATGGCATCAATGTTCCACATAATCGGCGTTGCCCATACCCCAATCTGCAATGCAATTGCAACAATCTGGGATAAATCCCTGAAAAACGGAACAATCGCACTCGTAAAATACGAAAGTCCCATAATAAGAAAAATCATTGCCGCAGAATAATAAATGACCTGTAACGTGTACAAATCCGGTGCATATCCCATGAGCCAGAACAGCACAATCATAAAGACCACAAAAAAGATGTGTACAAATAATGCAGATATCAGCTTCACAATCGGCAGTGTTTCAATTTTAAAAACTACTTTTTTGACAAGATAGCTGTACTCAACCAGAACGTTTGTTCCATTGTTCCAGGCTTCCTGTACATAAAACCATGGAACTAATCCAGCCATCATCCACAGCACAAACGGAACCTCTATTCCGGTACGAAGATTGGATGCTTTTGCATTCAGTCCCTTTTCAAATACGAACCAGTACAAAAGCACCGTAACCACCGGCTGGACAAATGCCCAGATAATTCCAAGGGAGGAACCTGCAAATTTCTTTTTAAAATCGTCCTTTGCGAGGTTCCACACCAGTTTTTTATTTTCCAAAGCGCTTTTTAACATAGGCGGAAAGTCCTTCCAATACTTTGTCCTTCTCAGAGAAAATTAAATCTGCCTCTGTCATTCCTTCCGGCATCGGCCATTTTACTCCGATTTCCGGATCATTCCAGATAATTCCAACTTCATCGTTTGGATGATAGAAATCCGTTACTTTATAGCAGAACTCTGCATAATCAGAAAGCACGATAAATCCATGTGCAAAATTTTTCGGAATAAAGAACTGTTTTTTGTTTTCCTCGGTAAGTTCAATTCCAAACCATTTTCCAAATGTCTCAGAACCTTCCCTTACATCTACGGCAACATCAAATACAGAACCTTTTATCACACGTACTAACTTATCCTGTGGATAATCTTTCTGTGAATGAAGTCCTCTTAACACACCTTTTTTAGAGGCTGACTGATTATCCTGTACGAACTTGCAGTCAATTCCTGCCTCTGCGAAATCATTGTAGTTGTAAGTCTCCATGAAATATCCACGGTTATCTCCGAATACTGCCGGCTCGATTACTTTTAATCCTTTAATTCCGCCACAATTATCTGTTACTTTAATTTTTCCCATTTCTTTTACTTCCTTTTCATTTCTGTCTGTCAACGTTCTGATTTGTTTCTCACAAATCCACTCTGGATTTTACAGTCCTTCTGCAATCTCCATTAAATATTTGCCGTAATCTGTCTTTAATAACGGCTGTGCAAGTTTAATTAACTGCTCTTTATCAATAAATCCTCTCTTATAGGCAATCTCCTCAATGCAGGAAATGTAAAGTCCCTGGCGTTTCTGGAATGCAGATACGAAGTCTGCTGCTGCAAGAAGCATATCATGATTTCCGGTATCAAGCCATGCAAAGCCACGTCCTAATGTTTCTACGCTTAATGTACCTCTGTTTAAATATTCATTATTTACACTTGTAATTTCAATTTCACCGCGGGCAGAAGGTTTTACATTCTTGGCAATCTCAACTACATCATTGTCATAGAAATAAAGTCCCGGTACTGCATAGTTGGACTTTGGATTTTCCGGTTTTTCCTCGATGGAAAGTGCTTTTCCGTTCTCGTCGAACTCAACCACACCGTATTCTCTTGGGTCTCTTACATAATAACCGAAAATAGTTGCTCCTTTTTCGTTCTCGGTACGTTCTGCAGCACTCTTTAACACTTTTGAGAAGCTCTGTCCGTAGAAAATGTTATCTCCTAATACTAATGCAACCGCATCTTTTCCGATAAATTCTTCCCCGATAATAAATGCATCGGCAAGTCCTCTTGGCTGCTCCTGAATGGCATATTCAAATCTCATGCCAAGCTGTGAGCCGTCTCCTAATAACTCTTTAAATACCGGAAGATCTCTCGGTGTAGAGATAATTAACACCTCTCTGATTCCTGCAAGCATCAGGGTAGAAAGCGGATAATAAATCATCGGTTTGTCGTAAACCGGCATAATCTGCTTTGAAATCGCTTTTGTAAGTGGATATAAACGTGTTCCGGAGCCTCCGGCTAAAATAATACCTTTCATTGGTAACCTCCATTTGTAGTGTATTTTTATGTTTTTATTTCTTGTTCACTTTTATCTTTGCGTACATTATACCATGCCAGGAAACTGTTTCCAAGCAATTTCCCTTTTTTGCACTATTTCTAAGATTTTCTTAATAGATGTTTTCAGATACTTTATAGATATACATTCCTTTTTCTGAATATATTTCCTGCAAACCTTTTTCCTCTGCATTCTCAAGCTCTGTCACGCCTAATATATAATCGACATTTAATTTATTCAAATCATCATACGATAAGGAAAGCCTGATATAATCTTTTGCAGCCAGTTCCATTGATGTTGGTTTTTCCGTTAATTCAATACAGATGTGCGCATAACGGTTATAAACCTCATCCTGTGCCCCCGACGGGTCTAATATTTTCCAGAAATCTATATTCGGCACATAATTAGTGGAATTATACGTTCTGGCACCGCAGGCAATCAGATAATCCGGTGTGATGATACTGTCGAGCGCAATCCATTTTGCATCCGGGTTTTCACTTACAATCTGCGAAACTTCTTTTGCAACCGGTTTGGAATATATCGCATCCAGTCCGCACATCAGTGGATTTACACAAAGTCCTGACACAATGAGGAATACTGTTACTGCCACTTTTGAACCGGTGCTTTTCATTTCCTTCACATCGGAAACCATCCATACCTCTGCACAGAAGGTTAACGCAGCAACCAGCAATACAAAAACCATTGTTGTCTTATTCTGACAGTATTTTAATGCATAAAGTGCCACGGAACCGGTAGAAACTCCCGCAAGCAGAACACTTGTTTTTATGCTGAATTTTTTCTGCTCCTTAAACCAAGAGAGTGCAGCCACAAGCATAAGGACATTCAAATACCCCAGCACATCCGCAACCCGTTTTGGCATGGAAAAGGTTAAAAGCGTTGCTTTTGCAAGCAGATGTGGCAGCGGGAACAGACAGTAAAGCGACATAATCACTGCCGGCACTGCCATAAGCCACATTAAAAGATTTTTTCCACGCTGTTTTACCATCGCATATATAAATAAAACCGCTGAAAACGGAAACAGCCCGAAAAAGCATCCAAGCTCACTTGGATTTTCGTACTGGGCAAACGGTGCCAGCGAAGCTGCCACATAACCAAATAATTTATGCATGTAAAAACCGCCGTAATACGTTCTGCCACCCGGATATACCGTATTCATAATTGCTGTCATATAGTCCATGTAATTATAAAGATATGAGACGATAACACTTATCATAAATGCAATACAGCCGCCTGCCAATAACCAGTCTTTTCCACGGTACTCTTTTATATAGGAAAAGTTATCCACAAAAATCCAGATAAGCAGTGCAAGAAAAACATACCCTGCCGGAACCTGCCATGCCGGATAAAGGTCAACGACAAAGTTTGCCGCTGATAATGCAATTCCAATTCCAAAGAAAAGACGTTTTGCCCTGTTTTTCTCGCGGATAAAATAATAAAAGAATACAATCGCTGCCTGTCCTGCAATCAACCAGGTGACAGTTGACCACCACATATTATAGGAAGAAAACCATATCATTACTCCGCCAAGCAGCGAAATCAGCTTCTTTCGTCCCGATAAAATGAGACACAGTTCAAAGGAAAATAAAAAGCCAAATATCATACGGAACGACCACACAAAGGAAAGTCCATATTCCGAACCAAACAGATAGTAGCCCCAGTCTGCCGGTTTTGCCAGTGCAGAATAATTCAGATATAAGCCGGAGGCTGACAGATTCGTTGTCTCTGTGGCCCTTACAATATCATTCATTTTTCCATAACCTGTATATTCTGCGGACAGAGACCTTGGCACGGAAACAAGCCATTCATCGCTCCGGATAGAACGCGAGGTTCCAAATACCGTCTGCACATACTCCGAGCCTTCGCCCTGCTGGATGTGGCTGTCGTACTGGTTAATGGAAGAACCGTTAAATTTATTTACAACACAGAATACAAATAAAACAATTGCAATCCATACTCTTTTTTCATAAAGGAAAGAATAAAGTGTTTTGATATCCACAAAGCAATGTAAGGACAAAAATGCCGCGATAAGCACAATAATCATACATTTTTTGGAAAAAATGCCCCACTGGAATGTTTCTTTGTAATCCTGGACCAGCCCAAAACAGAGGGTTGCATCCTGTAAAACTC
>CAKRCJ010000034.1 GCA_934307185.1 uncultured Roseburia sp. | reverse complement strand
GTGGCTTGCAGCGGTATCGAACCACCCTCTGCAGATTTTCAGTCTGCCGCTAATCCATCTCAGCTAACAAGCCATGTACATTTCTGTAAGCTGCGTGCCCGCATTTAAGGCTTGACCATCAAGCAGCACTTACAGCTATTTTTATCTTCGCAGGGCATCTGCCAGTTACCTGCTAGTTGGTAGCTATCCAACCACATGAGGAAGAGAGGAATTGAACCTCCAATGTTTACCACTTGGGAACTGATTTACAGTCAGCCGCAACACCGCCAATCGTTGCCGCTTCCCAGAAATGCGCGGACACCTCACTCCATATCTCTGTACGCGACCGCGCTACGCATACAGTATCAGATCAGCTCGGCACCATCGGAACGGAAGGATTCGAACCTTCAATCCGGCTCTCGTTGTTGTTTTCCGTGTACACGCCACTTTTACCAATTAAGCTACGTTCCGAAACCGCCATCAGACGGTTAGCAATCATATTTTTCGTGCCATGCGTTGCACTATCCGGTTTATAACTTTTCACCGGCAACTCTTTTCCACAACTCGGACACCGTGGGATAGATGCCCGAACCATGAATAACCGCTTTTCGCGGTGATAACCACCGGACGGTCTCGCACCGCCCTTAACAGAAGCGTCCTAGTGGTGAAAGGAGGTGTGAATGAAACACCCAGAAGAAAAACCTTGTACGGAATGAATCGTTAAATCCATTCCTCAATCGGAACAGCAGGATTTGAACCTGCAACTGCTCGAATACAATCCAAGTGCTCTACCAACTGTTTTATGTTCCGTTATGGCAGCTCTTTTTTGCTGCCTGTTTAGTAGCCTATACGAATTCATTCAAAAACTTAATGCCGAGTAAATTTTTCATTTTGAATTTTATTCAGGCTTAAGTTATCCCGGATGCTCCGATTTCTCACTCTGGTGCTCGGCATCACTATCCAAATTGAGAAAATCCCCGGAATGTTCCGGCTCCTTTGTTTTGATTTTATGTATTCTTCCTAGCACACTTAAAATTGGCGGTAAGAAGTAAATACCAAATATAGGGTCATATATAACCATTGCGTCATCTCCACATAAGAAAAATATTTGCAATCAGTAACACTATGATACTTCCAAATCCTATCGCCGTCGGCTTGTCTTTCACTTCTCTGCCAATAAAAAATAATAGCAGAATAAGTAAAACATCCAGTGTAGTTACAACCGTTTTAATAATTTCCATCGTTTATACCTCCGGCAGTTGAGAAATCTTTGTTTTTCCTTATTTTTCTCTTTTCTGTCCATTCATCGCAAGTGAAATCGTAATCTGTGTAATCAGCTACATATTCGCTTTCGCTGTTTACGCATATATAACCGTCTATTTCATCATACGAACCATATTCACAAGTTCCGCAACACTGTTTGCAACTTTCCATTACACATCATCCTCCGCTCTGTGGTTCGCTCTTTCAACGTCAAATCCTTCCGGATAACGCGCCTTGAGCTTATCTACGTTCATCTGCATAATCTCATCAAGACTCCAACCGAGGGATTCGCAAAGCATTGCCAGATACCAGCAAATGTCTCCCGCTTCTTTCTTTGCATGTTCAACATCAAGCGGCTTCTCGTTGAAAATCCACTTTTTAATCATGCCGTTGAACTCTCCAACCTCACCGGACAATCCAAGGCAGGCATTGAAGATACCGCCAATATCAAAATGATTCTCGTCTTCTGCGATTAAATTCTGCTGTATTAAATACCCTATGTCACATGTCAGCATATTTCCAAGCAATCTATCTGTTGCCTTATGGTCATTTGTACGCATAGCTAATTTCTGATACTCATTTCCGGTCAATGCTGTTCTCCCTTCTGAAACGCTCTTTTTTGTTTTTGAAAAATTTTTGAAATCGTTATCGAATGTAACTTTTGAAATTTTATCTGATGTGAATTTGAAATTTAATTAGTTATTTTATATTTCTATAAAACCTTTTTCCAAAAGAGGTTTTAAATACATATTTTGAACATATTCCTCTGTCTTATATGTCGTATGCGGTAATGAGATTTTTTTGCAATCACCCATATACAAAACTAATACCCACCAAGTAAGATAAGGCTCTATTCGTACCGAGTTTGTTTCGTATATTTGGCTCCCATGCTTAATTTTCATAAATTATATCCCTCATAACATCTGCCACGCTATCACTCAAACAGGTATTGGCGATATATTCTTTCTCCCGATTGCTTAATCGCTGTCTTATTTTGGGAATCGTATCAGCTAATTTTCTAAAAGGATTTATGCCATGTGATAAAAGGATAATTGCCACGATTGAAAATCTAATAAGTTTTCTGTATCTCATAATTCAATACCTCGATGATGGAGAAGGTCTTTTTGTTTGAAATTAGCTTGACCTACTCAGTTGCCACCCCGGGGTAGTTCCCACCAGACCCCCACCCCAGGTCTATTCCGGACCATTCAAGTTCAATCATAAATGCATGTTGAATTGTGTAATATTTAAAAACAATTAATACAATTCTTCGATATACATTTCAACTATTCGTTAAACAACAATATTGCGAATAGTTAACGTTTTTATAAATCTCTATAAGCATTGATTTTACCAGGCTTTCAAATTGTGTAATAACTATACACAATTATGAATTAAAAATCTGCATCTGGCGGCTTTAATTGTGTGTCATTGTCAGACAATTCCGCCGGCTTATATCGCTGCTGTATCTGCTCTATTGACTGGGTTTTATTACTGCTCTGCTCCCTTACTCCCGGCATATTAAAGCCACAGTACTTATTAAGCGATGGCATGTAGTTCATCGGGTTTCCTTTGCCGGATACCTGCAAACCTACTAAACTTTCCTCGCGCATTTCGTCGATTTTTTTGCAAACGTCGGCGCCTGATGAACCGAGTTGTCTATCATGTAGCCAACCATTTAGTGTATCTCTATGTATCCCTGTAAAGAATGTGAAGCCTATTATATTAACTATCTTCTCATAATCATTGCAGAGGTCTATATATAAATCTAATATATTATTAACCTTGTCTGTATCATAAGCGTTATTAATATTATTATCATCCTTCAAGTATTTTGGATTAACCTTAAATACATTCTCATAGACATATTTACAACAGTTGTACCATCTATTCTGTGATACTTTACACATATCCTCTACATGTCTATCTTCCATCCAGAGTTTTATATACATGTCAATATCATTCTTAAAAACATCATCAGTATTGTTATTTAATTCCTGTATATTAATATTTGACATGTCTATCTCTCCTTTCTGGATAGTTATAATAAAAAAAGCAGCTCGGCGCGTCTGGTTTATCAGATTTGCGCCGGCTGCATGACTTCCGTGTTTTCCGGGACCTCGACGGATTTACTCGCCCGTTGCCCGGATGCCTTTTAATATCTCTCTGGGATTAAGATATTATATTTTTCTCCTGTTGTCAATACTGAAATTAATATTATTCTATCTCCCATCTAAAACTTTTATATATATTAAATTATTATATACATTCTACAAAATTTAGATAAAGAAAGAGAATAAGATGATTCTAGAGCGTTACATTGCGTTACTGTAACGTTTCATGTAACGTTACATCATAACTTAAAGTGATACAATTCTATCTTTTCTATTCTTGTTTGCAATAATCTTTGTGAAAATCTAACAAAATTTTTCTACGTTTTTCACAAAAAGAAAGACGGCTATATTTCAAGCCGTCTAAGTTTATTACGCATACATCAATTTTCCTTTTGGAACTGGAATTTCTCGCCCAATTTCCTTTGCTGTCTCTATCCATTCGGATATAACAGTTTCCACATTCTCCAATGCCTCTACCGCTGTGCTCCCGTCCGCCATGCATCCGGCAAGCTCTGGAACTTCAACAATAAATTTTTGGTCCTGCTCTGACCAGTATATAATCCTCTCATACTTATGCATATACTTTATACCTCCAATCCATATTTTAATATTATGCTCCTTACCTGTTTCACTTGATACGGTTTTGCTTTATTTCCTTCTGGCTGAATATTTATAATTTCATCTATTCCATCCCGCCAGTATATGAAATGGTCGCCTTTAATTCTACACTGAAAACCAAGCACATCAAGAATTTTTTGCAATTCAGAAAATTTTATATTTCTGTCTTGTGTACCACTTATTATTGAGTAAAATAACTTTTCTAATGTTGCCATTCTCTTTGGTATCTCCTTTCTTTTGATACCTTTATTTTAATCTATTATCATGTATTCGTCAATAATCTATTATCATGTACATTTAATTATTTTTATATTCCATTATATCACCAGGCTGACAATTTAATAATTTGCACAAATTACATATAACCTCACAAGTTACATTTTCATTCTTCGTTAGCTTTGCCACTGTATTAGAATGGATACCATTATTTTTTAACCACTGTTTATTATATTCTTTCTTATCTAAAATATTCCAAAGCTTGGAAAAATCAATGTATCCATTTGCTCCGTAATTCGCCATATATCACACCTCTTTCTTTTTTTATATATGATAATAGATTTTATGCCTCATGTCAACGTCTATTACCATGTATCATACTGCACAATAAAACATTGTTTTACGTCGTCTATTATTGTGTATTTTGTCAATTGTCTTATCATCTATTATCGTGTATTATAATATCAACAGGAAAACAAAAACAAAGTAATAAACAACCGTTCGAAAGGAGAACACAATGAAAAATTTACAGCCACAGAAATTAACCGCAGCCGTCCACTACCCGCACGAAAACAATAATAACTTTCTAATTGAAAGTGGAAAATACTCAACTAAAAAAGCTTTCAAAGAAGCATTGAATAAAAGTGGTCTTGTGGTCCAGCATATTAGCACGGAAAAAGAAATTAATGGAGGTTTTTAAAATATGTTAATAGTTGAGAAAATGGAGAAAATCAAGGCAAAAAAGGACTTTATCGAAGCTCATAAGGATAATGACATCTTGTTAATAAACTCCCAGACGAACAGCTTTGGGAACATGAAAACGGTAATTGATGCATGCATGGAAATTGACAAGTGGTTAATTGTTGAAATCGGTTTAAACTACTTCTACATTTCAAAACATAATTCAGAGAATAGAAATAGCGCACAGAATTTTTTATCTGACCGGACTTATAAAGACATAATCACAGCAAATTTTAACAATTAATTTTTAAGGGGCAGCCAAAAACAGCTACCCCTTATTTACTACCCTACTTTTCTATTTTCCTGTACCAGATTTATAATAAATTCGCGCCCTGCTTGTGTAATCTTTCTGTGATACACAACCGTGCCATTATCAAGCACTTCCTGCTTTATCTCCTCATAACCAAGATTGCTATAATCCGAATACATTACCCATGTATTATTGACTTTATACTGGATATGCATTTCTGAAAGCATTTTATTTAATTCTATTGCACTTCTTAAGCCTAACTCTTTCGCAATTTCGGTCATAGTATAAGTCTTATTAACATGCATCAAAATTGCATTTCTTTGTTCTGCCTTTACCCTTGCTGCTCTTTCCTCTTTCAACCTTGTTAATAACTCAATTCCGAAGTCAGGGTTATTTAAAATATTGTCAATAACGTTATCTGTTGCGTATATGCCATGCTTGCGGATATCTTTTAAAATCTCTTTAACCTTTTTCTTAAATTGCTTTGCTATTGGTTTTCTGCTCTGCATTAGAACTTCATAAAGTCCGTCTTCTGTAAGGAAATTACATTCCCCTTGTAAGCCGCCTAAGTTTAACTTAGCCACCTCTTCAACATCAACCCGGCTTATCATATCCGATACATTAGAAAGGTCTAACCATTCCGCAACATCCTTTGCCAAAAACAAAGGATTTTCTACTGTACCCCAAATTCTAAAATCTTTATTAAAAATCTTTCGTTCATCAATCACTTGTAAAGTGCTTTTATCTGGTGCAAGAATTTCAGTGCTGTACATAGCTTTTTCCTCCTACATCTTGAAAAATAAAAAGCATCCAATACCAAAATGGTACTGGATGCCGTTTCACTGACAACTCAAGCCCAACCGCTAAATTATGCGATATGCTTCTAAGAACCTAGTTCAAGGGGCTATTTATTAAATTCTCTCTTTGCTCGCGGTGTCCTCAAATTCTAATATTAAAGAGCACCCCAAAGCCTCAGCTATTTTTTTCAACTCATTTTCTGAAAAATTGTTTCTATTCAGTTTATTAGTTAAATTTTGTCTAGTTGTTTCCAAAGATTCGGCTAAACTTGTAACCGTCATCCCTTTTCTTTTAAGTAATAATCTTATCTTCTCGTTAGTTTCCAGCATGCTAAAACCTCCTAACACATTTTATATTAATTTGAACACTTAAAAATGTCAATAGCAATTTGTTATTTTACAAAATAAATTTAAAAGTGTAAATTATGCATTGACAAACGACACTTTATAGTGTACTATATAACCATCAAGAGGAACACGAAAGGAGCAGACAAAAAACATGAATGATGAAACATTCAAACTTTTAAAAGAAGTTGGAGAAACCAAAACCGCAGAAGAATGTGGTTTCAAAAAATGGACACCAGAAAATGACAAATAATGGAGGAAAACAACATGGAAGAACTTTTAAAAATCGCTTACAGAAATTTCTTGGACACTAACGACGAGAACAACTCAAAGGGAATTAGA
Organism: uncultured Roseburia sp.; assembly: GCA_934307185.1. GTDB lineage: Bacteria > Bacillota > Clostridia > Lachnospirales > Lachnospiraceae > Roseburia. Next base: position 6,249 of record CAKRCJ010000034.1, on the reverse strand, counting down.
ATGATTAACGATGCTGTAAAAGGGATTGACAATGAACTTGATAAGCTCAATGAAATTTTAAGCGACAACTTATTTAATGAAGCATGGGATAACATAACCGATAGCGTTGCAGATTTACAAGAAGCCGCCTTTATAGCTGGCTTCGCCTGCTGCGCTAAATTCCTTACAAATGGAAAAACAGATTTACTTCCTAATGATTAACTTCTCCGGCGGCGGTTCAGCCGTAGCATCAAAGCAACCGCCGGAACTATGGAGGATTTCCCGCTTTCAGACCTTAAAGAAAACGGCGTTGACTGGGAACCGATAAAGCCAGAACCGAAGCCAACGCCGGCAGCTATATCCGGTAGTTACCCGAGACAAGACCAAGCAGAAGAAAAGGCAGGGCTTAGAACTCCCTGCCGCTCTCCCGGTCTACAATCTTAACATCACAGCCCAAAGCGTCCGCGATTTTTTCAACATCTGAAAAACTCATTGTATCGCGGTAAAGCTTTGTACTTAATGGTTGGGGATTCATTCCGATTTTCTCCGCCAGTTCTCCAACTTTTATATTTTTTTCAATCATTACTTGCTTAATTTGCTTACTTGCTCCCATCTCTTCACCTCCTGCATGTAAGCATAGCACAATACTAGAAACTAATCAAACAAAAATATAAAATATTCATTTTTGATTATTTTCTATTGACATTATATTCATTTATGATTATAATATAATCATAAATGAGATATAAAAAAGCACATTGATAATTGAATAAAGACTTTACACTATGATATAATATCACCAACGAAAGGCGGTGGTAGAAAGTGAGCGAATATATGACAGGCAAAGAAGTTGTAAACCTTATCACAGCTCTTGAAAAGGAAGGTATGACAGCCGAAAAGATTATTGAAATAATCAAGTACATTGAAACGGCAGACCCAAGAGACCCTAGCAACAATTAAATCATAGTAACTACATAAACCATTTATCTAAGGTGTAAAGTCTTTATTGAATTATTAAGGCTTTGCACCTTTTTAATTTGTAAAAAACAACAGAAATGGAGGCATCAACATGGATACAAAGAAAAAGCAAAAAACAATCTACGTTGTAAAAGATGTTTTCAAAGAGCCAGACAAAAAGAAACTCAACCAGAAAGTTTTTGACATAGTAATAAAACATATAAAAGCACACAAATAAGAAAGTGAGGAAAAAAAGTTATGACGAAAGAAATGCAAAGTCTTATTTATGGAAACGAGAACAACGAGAGATTCAAATATATGCTACTTGATCGCATGAAATCAGATTGTGAGTATTTTCTATGTTTCGGCAATCGATTAAATAAATATTTGTGGAGTGGAGACCCAGAGAATCACATTGAAGACATGAGAGCATTGTATAACAGTTTTCCAGAAGATAAAAAGCCGGAATGGCTGACACTTGGACAGATACAGGAATATGAAAATCTTATGATTTTTAACAAATGCGAGAAACAAGTACCTTGTTGCGGATGTCGTTATATGGATTTCTGCACAGCTTCAAAGTAAGTCGAAACCGCCCGCCCGGCGGTCTGTAGGAACTGCCCCACCTGCACCGATAAGACAGGGCATAAATGAAAGGATGGTTGATTGTATGAAAATTTTACTTGAAAAGATTAAAAAGTTGGAACAGTTAGAGAAAATCGCAGACGAAGCGGAAGCACGATACACAGAACGGCCAGAAAGCGCAGAACTCGAAATCGCTTTTGATGAAGCATACAAGGCTGAATTTGACGCATATATAAGCACAGCGAAATATATTGAGCACATGACAGGCGGAGAAATTAATTTTATGACTGCTAAAAAAATGATACAGACAAAACGTGCAGAACTTTTAGATCTCTTAGCACTCTAGGCAAGCGGCGGCGTTTGCCGGGGTTCGATTCCCCGGCTTGCCTTTACCCGGATTCCGGGAAAAATAGAATGTGGAGGAATTAAGCATGAAAAAAGAAAATTTCGAGTTATTTATGGGATGCCTTGGGAATGGCGTTACTGTATGCAATAAGGCAATCGAGGAAAACGGCGACTATAAAATAATCGCACATATTGCGGAGTGCGGGAAAATTACATGGTATGTAAACCCGGCTTTTTACGTTCCGGGCGATGCACTTCTAAGAATTGAACATTGTGTAAATGTACAGCGCGAACAATGGAAAAAGTGGTTGGACTCTATGCCAGAGCCGCAGAGATATGAAAAGTTATTGGATGCGGTACCGGTAAACATTATGTTATACGCCATGAATTTAGACGGCAAACTTTGGCAGAAAATCAATTATTTAAAGCAAGTTTGCTATGAAAAATCATACTTTTAAACTAACCGCCGCAGAGGATGCACGCCGGACCACTGCCGGCGGCACTCTTCTACTTTTTTTCTGTTTTTTTGATGGCGTTTGTGCCAGTCCGTTTCCGGTGTCATGATTTCCGAAAATATTTAATCACGTACTGCACATTAATAAACACGGTATAAGGAGGAATAAGCTTATGACTTACGATATTAAAGCTAATTACAGCGGGCAAACTATACGCCGGGTGGCGTATGGAGATTTACAAGCATGGATAATCATTAATCAATTATCACGCGACGGCTGCAAAGACATCTGCATGAATGAGCGCAAAACATCTGGAGGTAACGAAAATGGTAAAATATGAATATCTCGACAAGCGTAAAATAATACGCCGCGCTTCCGCCCTGGGTTACCGGCTACCGTCCGGTAGACTATGCAGCTATTCAAAATATGAGGGTGTGGAATGGCTGCAAATACATAAATCATCATTAATAGTTCTTGACATTAATTACACAAGCTCATAAAATCGAATTTAAAGATACTTTTACGTTAAACCATAAAATTATCATGTGAATGTTTCAATTTCGAAAATAGTGCAAATATGAAGCCGTGGCGATATAAATATGGTTTATCTGTTATAAACATCATGCTTTACCATGATAAAGTTTTTATTCATCTCAAAATTAGATATTTGAATTAAATTATAACCAGATTTTCGGAAAAATTTAAAATCGGATTTTCTGTAGAATTTTTTGAACTCCCCCGGGGGTATCAAAATTTTTAGCAAAATTTTCGTGGAGGAAAAATTTATGTTAAGATTATTATTTTATTTAATGTTTTTTCCTATCATCCTGGCATTTAAACTAGTCGGCTGGATATTCAGTGGAATACTTGGAGTTTTTAAACTGATTGGACTAATTGATATTTTTAAATAAGATACAGATTTGATTTAGCAGTATGGTTCGCCCTGCTGCTATTTTTATGCAAAAAATAAACCGGCTCATGGTCGATTCATCCTTAGTGTTTACTTGCTTTATCTACTTTTCTCTTTGTTTGTGTTTCAGTTCATTAACATGGGTGCCATGCCCGGATATATCCCTGCTCGGACAAATTTCATACCTCTGCATCTCACCCGGCGCATTTAAAGCACGGTTGATTGTCTCCCGCTCAAAAACCGTATTGAGTGTCTGGTCCCATAACGCCAGTATCCTCGTTGTTCCATCCGCATTCCGAAAATCCGGATGAGCATAATCAATGCCGGAATCAATGACTGCCACAATCACATCTTTTCCGGTCAGATTACTTCTGTCACTTGTATTCGTTCCCGCCTGCAAGGGTAGAATACAGGAACTTCTTTTTCCGTTATTCACAGCAAAAAATAATCTTTTTGGTTTTTCCATATATTCGATTTCCGGCATTCCTGCAAGCAGTTCAACAATAGCCTCCGGCACCGTCAGAATTGCATATTCATTTGTAAGGTTATATATCTGGATATTTTCCTCGTATTGCGGAAATTTTTCCATAATTTTTTGTCTCAGTTCTTCCTCTGTTCCAAAAAATTTGACGATTACTTCCCACGTTTTGTTTTCTGCATCATATCCGGTATCAAGGTCTAATGATTTTTCCCTCTCCTCATTTGTTGCATCCAAAGCAAGATTTAATATGTTTTCTATCTTTTCACTGTTTTCGCCCATGAAAAACCTTTTCTTTTCATCATATGCATGTTTTTTGTCTCTTTGCATAAACTAAACAATAAAAAATGGAAGGTCTCACTTTATGTGTGGAATCGCAGGCTTTTATAATACAAAAGAAAATTACCTTTCTGAAAAAGAAAAATGGATACAAATTTTGGAAAAAATGCACTTTTCTCTCGCCCACCGTGGAAACGATGAATCCGGCACCTTTCTGTCCGGCCACGTTGGATTTTCCCATGCCAGGCTGTCCATCCGTGATATCACCTCCGGCAGACAGCCGATTGTCCGCAAAATTTCCGGCTATGATTATGCAATTGTATATAATGGAGAAATTTATAATACCGAAGAATTAAAAAACTCTCTTCTCGGGAAAGGCTATGTCTTTGAAACAACTACAGACACCGAGGTTATCCTGTATGCCTATATACAATATGGCTCGCAGTTTGTAGAAAAATTAAATGGCATTTTTGCTTTTGCAATCTGGGACGGCTGCAGAAAAAAGCTTTTTCTTTTCCGCGACCGTGTCGGTGTAAAACCACTTTTTTATTCTTACGAAAACGGACAATTGCTCTTTGGCTCCGAACCGAAAGCCCTGTTCTGTTATCCGGGCTTTCAGCCGGAATTATCCATGGATGGCATGCGTGAAATTTTATCCATTGGTCCTGCGCGTACCCCCGGCTGTGGAATTTTCTCACATGTATATGAGGTACGTCCCGGACATTATCTCCTCTTTGATGAAAATGGAAAAAAAGATTACACTTACTGGAATTTATTCCGCAGGGAGCATACCGATTGTTATGAACAGACAGTCGAAAAAACTTCTTTTCTCGTAAAGGATGCTGTAAAACGACAGATGGTCTCCGATGTGCCCGTCTGCACCTTTTTATCCGGGGGCATTGACTCAAGTATTGTAACCGCCATTGCCTGCCGTTATATGGAGGAGCATAACGAAACTTTAAATACTTTTTCCTTCGATTTTAAAGACAACGACGTTTATTTTAAGCCGAATTCTTTTCAGCCGGAGCAGGATGTCCCTTACGTAAATATTATGTTAGAGCATTATAAAACCAATCATACTTATCTTTTGTGTGATGAAAAACAACTGTTTTCTTCACTTTATGCTGCGGTAGACGCAAAAGATATGCCCGGTATGACAGATGTTGATTCCTCGCTTCTTTATTTTTGTTCTCTCGTAAAAAAACACAATAAAGTGGCGTTAACCGGAGAATGTGCGGACGAAATTTTTGGTGGATATCCATGGTTTTACCGCAAAGAGCTTCTGAACCGTGACGGCTTTCCATGGGCAGCCGATATGAGCGCACGGACTTTATTTCTGCAGGATTGTTTTATAGAAGACAGCAAACTTTCTTCCTGCGCTTACGAGCACTATCTTGCATCCGCAAAACAGGCGCCGCATCTTGACACAGACTCCGAAGAAGAGAAAAAGCGTTACACTATTGCCTACTTAAATATCAAATGGTTTATGCAGACGCTTCTTGACCGTATGGACCGCACCAGTATGTATTCCGGTCTGGAAGCCCGCGTTCCATTTGCCGATCACCGGATTATTGAGTATGTATTTAATGTTCCGTGGGAAATGAAATACCAGAATGGTGTTGAAAAAGCACTTTTGCGTGATGCCTGCAAAGACCTTCTGCCAGAGACGCTTTTACACCGCAAGAAAAGTCCTTACCCGAAAACCTACCATCCAGGCTATGAAAAGCTGCTGATTTCAGAAATGAATGACATTCTGAAAGATAAAAATTCTCCAATTCATGCTTTCATTGATGAGAAAAAGCTGAAAAATTTCATGCTGTCCCCAAAAGAATACGGCAAACCTTGGTTCGGCCAGCTTATGGCTGGGCCACAGTTACTCGCATACTTTATCCAGATAAATTACTGGATGAAAAAATATCACTTGTCCATTTAATTTATTTACACAATTGTGAAACTCAAATTTAGATAGTTATAATTGTGAAAAATGACCAATATCACCGAAGACACACTTTCGTTACATATCACCCGCGCCAGTGTCTTCTTATGATTTTGGTCATCTTTCACAATCTAATCTACTATTTTAATGAGTTTCGTTATTATCTATTCAATTCATCGCATAAATCAGCCGGCTTTATTTATCTTTGTTCCGTCAGCACCTTATTTAAAACATCTGCCAGCGGAACCATGGCATTCATTGCCTCCTGCACTGTATTTGTCTGTGCACCCACCTCTACAAGCAGTGTTTTCGGGCAGTAATGCAT